>JAYUPP010000423.1:0-7142 GCA_043760045.1 Betaproteobacteria bacterium | reverse complement strand
GCAAGATGCTGACCAGCGGGTCGCCCGGCGCCAGGTGCACCAGTGCAAAACACACCAGCGCCACACCCACCATGATGTGCAGGGTGTAGAGCAGGCGGCGCAGCAGGTAGGTCAGCATGGGCGCTCAGCTTTTGCGCGCTCGAAAGCCAACCGCTTCAGTCCATCGTCATCGGCGCGATGTCGATGAACCAGCTCTTGGGCTGCACCACGTTTTTCACTTTGGCGCTCATGGCACGCGGGCCCACGTCGTGCGCGATCCACACAAAAGGCGCTTCTTCCACGATGCGCGCGTGCAGCTTGGCCAGCGCCACGTCGCGCGCTTTGTCGTCGAAAGAATTGCGCGCGTCGGCGATCAGCTTGTCAAACTCGGCATTGCCAAAGTGGCCCCAGTTGTTGGACACCGGCGGGAAGGTTTTGGAACTGGTGAAACGCACCATCGCAAAAAACGGGTCCATCGCTGCGTAACTGACGTTGATGGCGTTGCTGCCGTTGGCCGACGGGTCTTTGGCGCCCTTGCGCCAGTTGGTGAACAGCGTGTTCCATTCGATGACGTCGAACTGCACATCAAAGCCGCACTTCTTCAAACTTTGCTGCACAAATTCGTTCATCGGCAGCGGCTGCATCTGGCCCGAACCGCTGGCGCTGATCTGCACTTTCACCTTCAGCGGCTTGGCCGTGGTGTGGCCGGCCTCAAGCATCAGCTTGGTGGCTTCTGCCGGGTCGTAACGGATGTCGAATTTTGGGTTGCCCCACCACGGGTGGCCGGGTGGCACGGTGCCTTTGGGAATGCCCATCATGCCGCTCAGCAACTTCAGCATGCCGGTGCGGTCGACGCACAAATTGGCCGCATGGCGCACCCGTTTGTCGAGCCACGGCGAGCCTTCAGCAAAGCTCAGCTGCCACGGCCACACATGCGGCTGCGGGTTGAAATACATCTTGTGGCCGCGCTGCGTGATGGTGGCCATGGCGTCAGGCGCCGGGGCCTCGATCCAGTCGACCTGGCCCGACAACAGTGCCGCCGTGCGCGCATTGGCTTCAGGCATCGGCAACATCACCACGCGGTCGATCTTGGGCGTGCGTTTGGGGTCCCAGTAGGCCTTGTTGGCGACCATTTCCAGCCGCTCACGGGCCACAAAACGGGCCATCTTGAAAGGGCCGCTGCCGCTGGCGTCGGCTGCAAAAGCGGTCCACGCCGCTTTGGCTTTGTCTGCTGGCGCTGCACCCGCTGCGCTTTCGAACTTCTTCTGCCAATGCGCCGGGCTGGCCATGAACAGGTTGGTCAGGTTCAGCGGCAAAAAGGCGTCGGGCTCGCTGGTGGTCAGCTCCACCGTCAGGGTGTCGATCTTGCGCGCGCTGCGCAGCGTGGGCATGCGGCTGGCGGTTACGCCCACCTGGCTGGCGTCGAAATGCACGGCCTCTTTGTCCAGCACCTTCTGCACGTTCCAAACCACGGCGTCGGCGGTGAAGTCGCTGCCGTCGTGGAACTTCACGCCCGGGCGCAATTTGAAGACCCACCTGGTTTTGTCTTTGGCGTCGGTTTGCCAGCTGAGGCCCAGGCCGGGTATCAGCACACTTGCGGCGTCAGCCTTCGACAAGTCCCAGTGTGTGAGCGCGTCATACATCGGTATGCCGGTGAAGCGGTTGCCTTCAAAACCCTGGTCGGGCTGGCCCAAGGTGCGCGGAATGTCGGCGGCGGTCATCGCGATGCGCAGCACTTTTTCTTGCGCCAGCACGGGGCTGGCGGCCAGCAACGCCGCAGCCAGGGCAGCGGCGGCGGACGGCACAAATAGGGTTCGCTTCATGGGGTCTCCTGATGGTGGGATCGTGGGGTGGTGATGCGGACGAACAAACAGCCAGAACTCAAATGGGCGCATGCGACCTGTCGGTGGCTTTGTATGCAAAGCTTGTGCCACGCTGTATTCCAGCGCCAGCCGGACGCCGAGCCTGCGCCGCTGAATCTCAGCCGGGGCTGCACTGCAGTTCAGGTTCAGCGACGCCCTCTTTGTATGCAAAATGCACCATTCTGGACAAGGCAGGCCCTATGAATCTACTGCTCCTGAACCCCAATACCTCGGCCGCGATGACCGACGGCATGGTGCACGCGGCGCGCGCGGTGGCCGCTGCCGGCACCAGCGTCACAGGCCGGCAGCCGTCTTTCGGCCCGGCCTCCATCGAAAGCCATTTCGACGAAGTGTTTGGTGCCGCCGGGGTGGCTGAACAATTGCGGCTGGCGGCGCCAGGCACTTTTGATGCTGTGGTGATTGCCTGTTTTGGCGACCCCGGGCTGGACGCCGCGCGTGAACTGACCACCGCGCCGGTGCTGGGCATCGCTGAAGCGGCCTTTCATGCGGCGTCTTTTGTGGCCACGGGCTTCAGTGTCGTGACGACGATGACACGCACCTGCGTGATTGCCGAACGTCTGGTGCAGCGCTACGGGTTTGAGCGCAGCTGCCGTGGTATCCACGGCACCGAGATCCCGGTGCTGGCGCTTGAAGTGTGCAGTGACGACACTGTGGCGCAAATCGAAGCCGCCGCACGGCGCGCCCTGCAACAAGACCGCAGCGGCGCCATCGTGCTCGGCTGTGGCGGCATGGCCGCGCTGTGCCAAACGCTGCAGCAGCGGCTGGGTGTGCCGGTCATCGACGGCGTGACGGCGGCGGTGAAGCTGGCCGAAGCGCTGGTGGCGCTGAACCTGCAAACTTCCAAAGTGGGTGACTACGCACCGCCGCTGCCCAAGCGCTGGGCGGGCTGGGCGGCCAGCCTGGGTTGATCAACCTGGGTAGATCAAGCCGCCTTGGCGGCGTTGGTCACCGCAGCAGGCGCTGCACCGTAGGCTTCAGGGTCGAAGCGCCGCATCTCGGCTTCGATCCAGTTCGATACTTCAATCATCAGTTCGTCGGGCTGGCGCCCTTCGCTGCTGATGGGCCGGCCGATCGACACATCCACGACGCCCGGCCGCAGCATGAAACTTTTGCGCGGCCAGCACTTGGCGCTGCTGGCAGCGATGGGCACGATGGGCACGCCGCTGGCGATGGCCAGGCGCGAGGCGCCGCTTTTGTAGACGCCCTGCTGCCCCCGCGCGATGCGGGTGCCTTCCGGAAACATGATCACCCAGGTGCCCTGCTCGGCCAGCCGTTTGCCCTGCGCCGCCACCTTGCTCCAGGCCTCGGCGCGTTTGCTGCGGTCGATGTGGATCATGTCCAGGCGGCCCATGGCCCAGCCGAAAAACGGGATGTAGAGCAGCTCGCGCTTGAACACAAAAGCCAGCGGGTGCGGCATGAAACCCGGCAAGGCAAAGGTTTCCCAGGTGCTTTGGTGTTTGGCCGCCAGCACCACGGCGGCTTTTTCGTCGGCGGCGGTGGGCAGGTGTTCAAGCCCGTGCACGCGGTAGCGCACGCCGCAGATTACCCGCGCACCCCAGACGGCCATGCGCAGCCAGCGCATGGTGGGCCAATACAGCTTTGTTCCCCGCACAAAGATGGAAAGCAGCAGCATCAACACCGCCCAGGGCACCACCGTGGCGGCCAACCACAGCACAAAAAGCGCTGAGCGCAGGACCCAAAGGAGTTTCATTTGTGCAGCTCTTCGGCAGCGGTTTTAATCACATCGAAAGGCGCGCCGTGCTGGCGTCGCCCGTTTCATCGTGCTGCAGCAGGTGGTCAGCAAACACGCCCAGGCTGGCATGCGCGCGGCCGCTGCGCACCACCGACAGCAGCGCCTGCACCTGCTCGGCACCCAGCCCCGCCGCCCGGCCCGTCAGCACCAGGTGGGGCTGGCAGCCTGCAGTCTGCGCCGCCAGCAAGTCGCGTGCGGTGTCGCCCACCATCGGCACCTGGCGCAGGTCAACGCCGTAACGCTGGCCGATGTCGTGCATCAGCCCCGGCTTCGGCTTGCGACACTCGCATTCGTCTTCAGGGGTGTGCGGGCAGAAGAACACCGCATCCAGCCGCGCTCCCTGCACCTGCAGCATGCGGTGCATGTGCGCGTGCACCTGGTTGATGGCATTCATGTCGATCATGCCGCGGCCGATGCCGCTTTGGTTGGTGGCCACCACCACATGCCAGCCTTCGTGATTCAGCCGCGCCACGGCTTCCAGTGCACCCGGCACCGGCACCCATTCTTCGGGTGCCGCGACATGGCTTTCGCGGTATTCGTTGAGGATGCCGTCGCGGCCCAGGATGACGAGTTTGGTGGTGTGCATGCTGCGGGCCTGCGGGCGGTTTGATGGGTCAGGCGGCCAGGCGCGAGAGGTCGGCCACGCGGTTCATGGCGTGTTGCAAAGCGCCCAGCAGCGCGAGCCGGTTGTTGCGCAGCGCGGCGTCTTCGGCGTTCACCATCACGGCGTCAAAAAACGCATCCACCGGGGTTTTCAGCGCGGCCAGCGCGGTGAGTGAGGCTGTGTAGTCCCCCAGGTCAAAAGCACGGCCGGCTTGCGGCGCCAACTGCTCCAGCGCAGCGGCCAGGGCTTGTTCAGCAGGCTCTTGCAGCAGCGCTTGGTTCACATTCGACTGCAGTCTGCCTTCGGCCTTTTTCAGGATGTTGCCGACGCGCTTGTTGGCCGCCGCCAGCGCAGCGGCTTCGGGCAGCGCGGCAAAAGCGCGCACGGCCGCCAGACGTTTGGGCATGTCGCCCCAGGCCGGGCGCAAAGCCGTCACGGCATCCACTTCCTGCGCGCTGTAGCCCTGCTCACGCAGCAAGCCGGCCAGGCGGTCGTCGGTGAAAACAAGCAGGTCTGCGCGCGCGCTGGTGTGGCTCAGCAGCCCATCAGGGAAAGCCGCCAGCGCGGCGTCTACCAGGGCGGGGTAATTCAGCGGCAGGTTCTTTTCAACCAGGATGCGAATGACACCCAAAGCGTGGCGGCGCAGCGCAAACGGGTCTTTGTCACCGGTGGGCAGCTGGCCGATGCCAAACAGGCCCACCAACGTTTCCAGTTTGTCGGCCAGCGCCAGCACGGTGCCGGTGTGGTTGCGCGGCAGTGTGTCGCCAGCAAAACGCGGTTTGTAATGGTCTTCAATGGCAGTGGCCACGCCGTCGCGCAGGCCTTCATGGCGCGCGTAAGTGGCACCCATCACGCCCTGCAGTTCAGGAAACTCGCCCACCATGTCGGTCAGCAGGTCGGTTTTTGCCAGGCGTGCCGCTTGCTGCACCTTGCTGTCCAGCACCTCAAAACTGTCGCGGGCGTCCAGCGTGAACGGCAGCGTGGCGGTGCTCAGCTGCTGCACGATGGCGTGACCGATGGCACGCACGCGCTCGGCCCGGTCGCCCTGGCTGCCAAGCTTGCCGTGGTAGACCACTTTCGCCAGCGCCGGCACGCGGCTTTCCAGGGTTTTTTTGCGGTCCTGGTCGAAGAAGAATTTGGCATCGGCCAGGCGTGGCCGCACCACTCTTTCGTTACCCTGGACCACGCGGCTGGCATCGGCCGGCGTGATGTTGCTGACGACCAGGAACTGGTGCGTCAGCTTGCCTTCCTTGCCACCCGAGGCATCCAACAGCGGAAAGTACTTTTGGTTGGCCTTCATCGTCAGGATCAGGCACTCGGGCGGTACGGCCAGAAACTCGGGCTCGAACTGGCACAGCAGCACGTTGGGGCGCTCCACCAGGCCGGTCACTTCGTCGAGCAGGTTGTCGTCGTCGATCGGTTTCAGACCCAGCTTGGCTGCTGCCGCTTGCAACTGCCGCGCGATGTCGGCGCGGCGCTCGGCGAAGCTGGCGATCACCGCGCCTTCATCCAGCAACTGCGCGGCGTAACTGTCGGCGCTGTACAGCGTGATGACGGGTTTTTTGGCTTCAAAACGGTGGCCGGCGGTGCTGCGGCCCGAGTGCAGGCCCAAGGCGGTGATGGGCACCACATCGGCGCCGTGCAACGCCACCAGGCCGTGTGCCGGGCGCACGAAGTTCACACTCGTCCAGCCGGGCTGGAACGCGGCGCCGCTGCCTTGGTGCAGCTGGTACTGCATCACTTTGGGTATCGGCAACCGGGCCAGGGTTTCGTCCAGTGCCTGCTGCAGCCCCGCCGCCAACGTGGCGCCCGGCACCACGCTGTCAAAAAACAGCGCCTGCGCCTTGCCGTCGGCTTGTTGTTTGAGCAGCGGCACCACCGTGGCATCGGCGCCCAGGCTGGCCAGCTTTTTCAGCAGCGCCGGTGTGGCACTGCCGTCGCTGGCCAAACCGACCGCCACCGGCATCAGCTTGACGGCCTGCGCTTTGTCGGACGCCACCGCCAGCACCGGCGCCAGATGGGCCGCCAGCCGGCGCGGCGTGGCAAACACCGTCAGCACTGTTTCGGCGTCAGCCAGGCCCAGGCCGCGCAGCGACTGCAGCAACAAAGCGCCGAAAGCTTCGCCCAGCTTCTTCAGCGACTTGGGCGGCAGCTCTTCAACCAACAGTTCAACAAGCAGGTTTTGTCTGGCACGGTCGGCGGCCATGTTCATGCTGCCTTCTTCGCTGCCAGCGCGGCTTTACTGGCCATCAGGGCCAACACCTCGTCGGCCCACGCCTTGGGCGCCATGGGGAAGCCGAGCCGCTGGCGGCTGCTCAGATAACTGGCCGCCACGCTGCGCGCCAGGTTGCGGATGCGGCCGATGGTGGCGGCGCGCTCAGTCACGCTGATGGCACCCCGCGCGTCCAGCAAGTTGAAGGTATGTGCAGCTTTCAGCACCTGTTCGTAAGCCGGCAGCGCCAGTTGTTGTGCCATCAAATATTGGGCCTGTTTTTCGTGCGCGCCAAAGGCGTGCAGCAGGAATTCCACATCGCTGTGCTCGAAGTTGTAGGTGCTCTGCTCCACCTCGTTCTGGTGGTAGACATCTCGATATTTCAAGCCTTCCGTCCACTGCAGGTCATAGACGTTTTCCACGCCCTGCAGGTACATCGCCAGCCGCTCCAGGCCGTAAGTGATTTCGCCGGTGATGGGCTTGCAGTCGATGCCGCCCACTTGCTGGAAGTAGGTGAACTGCGTCACTTCCATGCCGTTCAGCCAGACCTCCCAGCCCAGGCCCCAGGCGCCCAGCGTGGGGTTCTCCCAATCGTCTTCAACGAAGCGCACGTCATTGGCTTTGAGGTCGAAGCCCAACGCTTGCAGCGAACCCAGATACAGCTCCAGGATGTCGGACGGCGCCGGCTTCAGCACCACCTGGTACTGGTAG
>JAYUPP010000422.1:0-7171 GCA_043760045.1 Betaproteobacteria bacterium | reverse complement strand
CAACAGGCAGGCTGAGGGCGAAAACAAAACCAGCCATGAGGCTGGCAATGGTCTTGACCGCGGACTTGGTGGCCCAGGGGCGGGCGGCTACGGAGGTGGTGAAGGACATAGTGACTCCAGGGGTCGGGAACGCCCGCCTGCAGGCGGTGGGGTGCGTCTAACGTGTTGCAGAAAAAAGGAAGGGAACAGCGGCCAGGAAGGTGCGCGCGTCAGTCAAGTTTCCAGACATATTCGACATCAAACGAGCCGCCCATGGGCTTGCCATTTTCGTCGCTGCCGGGTTTGAACTTGCATTCCTTGAGTTTGTTCAGGGCCACGCTGTCGAGCAGCCTGTGTTCACGGGTGGCGCCGGCCGACTTGACGACCTCGCTGCCCGTGACACGCCCGTCGGGGCCGACCGTGAAGCGCACGCGGGTGGTGCCGGTGGCTTCGGCGCGCTGCGCGGCCGGCGGATAGTCTTCACCGGTGGGCGCACAGTCTTTGGCGTTGGCTATGGCCGGCTTGGCCACCAGCTTGGGCGGAGCAGGTGGCGGCGGTGCCGGCGCCGCAACAGCCACCGGCACTGGCGGCGCCGCCGGTGCCGGTGGTGGCGAGATGAAAACAGGCGCCGGCGGCGGTGCCACGGTGGTGGTGGTGATGGTGGGCTGCGGCGTCGGCGGCGGGTTGACGTTCACCTCGGGCGGCGGCACAAATGAAGGCGGCGGCGGCGCAAACTTCGGTGGCGGCGGCAGGTTTTCTGGCGGCGGCGGTGGCGGCGGCTTGGTCTCTTCGATGATCTTGGTTTCGATCGGCGCCTTGATCACTTCAACCATGCGTTGCGCCAGGCCGCTGACCAGGGCCCAGCCCAGCAGCAGGTGCAAACCCAGCACGACGCCAAAGCCGACGACGTGTTTACCAGGGTTGCGTTGTTGTTCGGCGAAATCCACTCGTTCCTCCAGCGGGTTGTGCAGAACCGTCTGCAAAACCGTGCGACCTGACCCGCACGTGTTAGGGCGAGTTGCCTGGTGTTCAAACACCTGAGGCGGCGGACTATATCGTGAACCATCATGCTGACTTACCGGGCAACACCTTAGGCCTACCCCGGCTTCAAAGTGTTCTGCGAAGTACCCGGTTCGTAATTCCAGCGGGCCTTGCAAGCACCGCGTCAGGCCGCTTTCAGGGGCAAATGTTGGGGCAATCGAGATGCCCGGCAGAGCATGCCTTCAGCGGGGTGGCAGGGCCTGCATCTGCAGCCAGTGGGTGGCTTGCAGCAACAGGTCAGGTGCTTCGCAAATCAGCGTGCTGCGGGTGGGAACCGAACGTAACCAGGTCAGCTGGCGCTTGGCCAATTGGCGTGTGGCGGCCAGCGCCAGGTCCACCCAGGGCGGTGTCACCCCTGGCTTGAAGGGGTCCGAAGCCGCTGGCACGGCCAGCGTGCCGGCGGCGGCCGCTGCGTCCAGCGCCTGCCAGACCTGGCGGTAACCCACGCAGCGCATCGAAGGCAGACCGGCGTGCAAGTCGCCGCGCTGGCGCAGGCCTTGCACCTCTTGCAAAAAACCGCCCTCCACCATTTGCTGCAGCCGCTGTTCGATGCGCGCGTGCAACCAGGCACGTGACTGCGGCTCCAGCGACAGCATCGGCCACTGCCGGTCGGCGGCTGCGGCGTCGGCACTGTCGGCAGGCTTGTTTTGTGCATGCCAGTCCGACAGGCTGCGGCCACTGCAGCGCCAGACTTCGAGCGCGCGCTGGATGCGCTGCGTGTCGCGCGGCGCCAGGCGGGCGGCGGTGCTGGGGTCCACCTGCGCCAGTTGGGCGTGCAGCGCGGGCCAGCCCAGCAGCGTGGCTTCGGCATCGATTTGTGCACGCACATCGGCATCGGCCGACGGCATGGCGCTGATGCCGTCGCGCAGCGCCTTGAAGTACAGCATGGTGCCGCCCACCAGCAGCGGCAGGTGCCCGCGGGCCCGAATCTCTGCGGCCAGCCGCCGGGCTTGGTCGGCAAACACAGCGGCCGAGTAGTGCGCCGTTGGCTCGATGATGTCGATCAAATGGTGCGGCACGGCGGCGCGGTCTGCCGGGCTGGGTTTGGCCGTGCCGATGTCCATGCCCCGGTAGACCAGGGCCGAATCGACGCTGATGATTTCGACCGGCCAGCGCGGCGCCAGCGTGCGCGCCAATGCCATCGCCAGCGACGACTTGCCCGAAGCGGTGGGCCCCGCCAGGCACAGGCCCAGCAAGTCGGCCCGCAAGCCGGCCCGCAAGCCATGCTGGGTGCCGACGGCGGCGGCCGAGCCTGCGCTCAGAACCGTTCGTCCTCGCGCAGGTAACGCCACTGGCCACTGGGCAGTTGCGCCAGCGGCACGCTGCCGATGCGCACCCGCTTCAGACCCAGCACCTGCAGGCCCACCAGTTCACACATTCGGCGTATCTGGCGCTTGCGGCCTTCACGCAGCACAAAGCGCAGCTGGTCTTCGTTTTGCCAGCTCACCTGCGCCGGCCGCAGCAAGATGCCGTCGAGCGACAGGCCCTGGCGCAGCGGCGCCAGGTTCACCTCGGCCAGCACCCCATCGGCCAGCAGCGCCACCCGCACCAGATATTCTTTTTCGACGCGCGTCTGGTCGCCGATCAGCCGCTTGGCGACACGGCCGTCCTGGGTGAAGACGATGAGGCCGGTGGAGTCAATGTCCAGCCGGCCGGCCGGCGCCAGGTGGCGCAAGTGGCCGGGGTGAAATTCCATCCGCGCCGTGTCGCCCGACCAGCGGTTCTGGGCTTTCAGCAAAGTGACCGCAGGCTCGTGGCCGTCTTCGGCCTGGCCACTGACATAACCCATCGGCTTGTTCAGCAAAATGGTGACCAGCCGCGCCTGTTCAGCACGTGCACGCGGGTCGATGTCGATCACCGCGTCGGCGGCCACGCGCTGGCCCAGCACCGCCATCTTGCCGGCCACACGCACCCAGCCGGCGGCGATCCAGTCGTCGGCTTCGCGGCGTGACGCCAGGCCGCGTTCGGTGATCAGTTTGGAGATGCGAATGCCGCTGCTGGCGCTGCCAGCGGGGGCGGGGGCTGCAGGCTGGGCAGCGGGCTGGATTGCGGGCCGGGTTGCCGCCCGGGTGGTGGGCGGCCGGGGCGGCGCATCGGTGGCGCGCTGCGGCGGCAAGTTCGGCGGCGAGGGCTGAGAAAAGCGCTCCGGTAAGCGCGCAGGAGAGCGCTCCGGTGAGCGCTCTGGAGAGCGCGGCTGAACGCGCTGCGGCGCTTCACGACGCGCCTCGCCACCCGGTCGGCCCTGGGGCGGCGCCGCTTCTCGCCGTTCCGGTGCGCCGCCATCGAAAGGCCGGGGCTGCGCGGGCCTGGCGGTGGGTGAAGGCGGTTTGCTGGTCTTCGGTGCGGTGGCGGCACGCACACGGGGCCGCATCGGGTCGCGCGGCTGGGCCGCAGGTTTCAGGCTGAGCTTGGTTCGTGTGGCCATGCGGGCATTTCACCATGCCGCTGTTGCTGGCTGTTGCTGGCTGTTGCTGGCTATTGCCGTCCGCTGTTTGCAAGGTAACGTTATCGTGGCCGACGAAGGGGCTGGACAGCAGACAGGACGGGGTCAAGACATGGGGCAGGTTGTGCGGTGGGCCAGAACGTCGGCCTTGCTGTTGGTGCTGGTGCTGTTGACTGAGCTGCAGCCGGCAGCGGCGGGTGCGTCTGCCGCCGCGTTGCCGCCGGCGCTGCAGGCTGGCCTTGACCGCGCGTTGCTGGACTATGGGTCGGGCCGCTTGCAACCCGCAGCCCGCGCCTTCCAGCATCTGGCGCGTCAGGAAGTGCCGGTCGCCCAATACAACCTGGCCGTGATGCACCTGCGGCAGGAACTGCCCGGCGCCAGCCCGCTGCAGGCCCGGCGCTGGATGCAGCGCGCGGCCAACGCCGGCTTTGTGACGGCGCAGCACGGCCTGGGCCAGGCGCTGGAGTCCGGCGCCTTTGGCCGCCGTGACCTGGTGTTGGCGCACGACTGGTACCAGCGTGCTGCTGAAGCGGGCAGCGTTGATGCACAACTGGCGCTGGGCACCGCGTATTACCTGGGTCGCGGCCGGGCGGCAGATAGCGCGCAGGCGGCACACTGGTTTCGCGAAGCCGCCAAGGGCGGCGACGTGGGTGCGATGTACCTGCTGGCTTCGATGTACGAAAAGGGCGCTGGCATCGCCGCCGACCGCCGCCTGGCCCGTTACTGGTACGCCGCTGCGGCGGCGCAGGGCGATGAAGCGGCGCCGGGAAAAGTGAAAGATCTGGACGCCGCGAGCGCAGGTTCGGGCAAGTGATGCATCGGGCTTGGGCGCCGGCTGCGGGATTGGTTGCAGGCTTGGTTGCAGGCTTGGTTGCAGGTTCGGCTAACGCCGAAAGTTAAAGCACCACCTTCACCATCGGGTGTGTGGACAGCGTGCGGTACAGCTCGTCCAGCTGTTCGCGGCTGGTGGCCGTCACGGTCAGCGTCAGGCCGAGGTAGGTGCCGGCTTTGCTGGGCCGGCGCTCCACGGTGCTGGCGTCAAAAGCAGGGTCGAACTGCAAAGCGATGGCCAGCATCGCAGCTTCGAAACCCGGCATCTGCGTGCCCATTACCTTGATCGGGAATGCGCTGGGGTATTCAATCAGGCTGGCCGAAGGCGCGTGTGGGGTTGGTTGGGGTGGTGTGGCCATCATTTGCTCGCCCAGCGGCCTTCAAATTGACATCGATGTTTTGGCGCGTTCATAAGCCTCATGCAGACGCGCGTACACCGGGCCCGGCTTGCCGCGCAGCGCGCCGTGCCCCACCTGTTCACCATCGATGGTGGTCACGGGCAATATTTCCTTGGTGGCCGAGCTCAGCATCACCTCGTCGGCGGCGCGCACGTCGGCTTCGGAAATCGGCCGCAGGTTGTAGGCCACGCCGGCTTCTTCACACAGCTCGCGCAGCAGCTCCACGCGTATGCCTTCCAGCACATGCTCGCTTTTGGGCGGGCCCAGCAGTGCACCTTCGTGCGCCACCCACACGTTGCAGGCCGCTGCTTCGGTGAGCCAGCCGTCGCGGAACATGATGGTCTCTGCGGTGCCGTGGTCGGCCGAAATCTGGCGCGCCAGCACGTTGCCCAGCAAGCTGGTGCTTTTGATGTCACCGCGCTCCCAGCGGAAGTCACGCGCGGTGGTGCAGGCCACACCCTTGTGGCGCTGCTCGGCGCTGGGGTGCTTCATCGCGTTGCTCATCATGAACACCGTGGGCACCACGCCTTGCGGCATCACATGGTCGCGCGGCGCCACACCGCGCGTGACCTGGATGTAGACCACCTGGTCGTCCTCGGGCCGCGCTGCCACCAGGCTGCGGCAAAGGGCCAGCCATTCGTCACGCGTGTGGGGGTTGCTGATGCGTACTTTGGCCAGCGAACGCGACAGGCGCGCCAGGTGTTCATCAAAACGAAAAAGGCGTTTTCCGTACACCGGCACCACGTCGTAGATGCCGTCGCCGAAGATGAAGCCGCGGTCGAGCACCGGTATGCGGGCAGCGGACAGCGGCATCGTTTCGCCGTTCAGGATGCACAGGTTGTCAGTCATGGTGGTGGTGGTTGTTAAGGTGCGCCGGGTTCGGCGAAAAACGTGCCATCGGCCAGACTACTTGATCCACAGGCGCAGCGCATCCCAGGTGCGCCCGAAGATGCCGGCCAGTGCCACCGGTTCCAGCACCACCAGCGGCACGCTGGCGATGGCGCTGCCGTTGACCGCCGTGATCTTGATGGTGCCCACTTTCTGGCCCGCAGCCAGCGGCGCCAGCAGCGGGTCGGTACGTTCCAGCGTGGTCTTGATCTTGTCGCCTTCACCCTTGGGCACGCTGACCACCAGCGCGCCCGGTGCACCCAGCGCGGCTGTTTTCTGGGCGCCTTTCCACACCGGCACTGTGGTCACTGGCTTGCCGGCTTCAAACAGGCGCACAGCGTCCCAGGCCTGCCAGCCCCAATTCAGCAGCTTCTGGCTTTCATTGGCGCGGCCTTCGCGCGAAGCCGCACCCAGCACCACGCTCAACAGCCGGCGCGGGCCGGCCGGCGTGTCGCGCACGGCGCTGGCCACCAAACAATATCCGGCGCTGTCGGTGAAGCCCGTTTTCATGCCGTCCACCGTGGGGTCGCGGCCCAGCAGCATGTTGCGGTTGTCTTGTTTGATGTTGTTGAAGCTGTACTGGCGCAGCGAGTACAGCGCGTAGTGCGTGGGGTGTTCGTTGATGATTTTGGCGGCCACAAAAGCGACGTCGCGTGCGCTGCTGTAGTGACCGGGTTCGCTCAGGCCGCTGACGTTTTTGAACTGCGTGTTCTTCAAACCCCAGGCCTGCGACTGGCGGTTCATGCTGGCGACAAAACCCTCCAGCGTGCCGCCCACCGCTTCGGCCAGCGCGATGGCGGCGTCGTTGCCGCTTTGCACGATCAGGCCCCGCAGCAGCTCGGCCAGCGTGGGCTTCATCGTGGTGTCGATGAACATCAGAGATCCGCCACCTTTGCGCTCGGCCCAGGCGCGTTCAGACACCGCAATGGGTTGGTCGAGCGCCAGCTTTTTGTCGCGCACGGCGTTGAACACCATGTAGGCCGTCATCAGCTTCGTCAGCGAAGCCGGGTCGGCCTGCGCGTCGGCACCGCGTTCGGCCAACACCTGGTTGCTGGCCAGGTCGATCAGCAGGTACTGGCGCGCCGCAATCTCGGGCGGCTGTGGCGCTTGTGCGTGTGCCGCCATTGAAACAGCCAGCGCCATCAGCGTGGCCCAAACAGGCTTCAGAAAAACATTCAGCATTCGGTTCATGGATACAGGAAAGAAGATCAGCTCGGCACGAGCTGCGCTGAAAAAGCGCGCAGCACGATCTGTTTCAAGGCAGGCAATTGCCCGTGGAAAAAATGGCCGGCGCCGGGCAGCACCGTCACCGGCAACTGTTGCGGGCGTGCCCAGTCCAGCACCGCTTGCAGCGGCACCACGTCGTCCAGTTCGCCGTGGATCAACACGGTGTCAGCGGGCACGGGCGCGGCAACGAAGTTCAGCACTGCGGGCGCCACCAGCACCAGGCGCTGTGCGGCTGCGTTGGGTTCCAGCCGCGCGGCCAGCTGTGTGGCCACATAACCGCCAAAAGAAAAACCGCCCAGCAGCAGCGGCTGCCCCGGGCCGCGGTGGGCGGCCAGCACCGCAGCGGCGTCGTCCACTTCGCCCA
>JAYUPP010000421.1:0-2824 GCA_043760045.1 Betaproteobacteria bacterium | reverse complement strand
GCCCGTGACGGCCGCTTGCAGCGCGCCGGCGGCTTCGGCAATCGGCCGTGCCAGCACCTGCGCACACTGGTACAGCAGGTCGGCACTGTCGAAAAACTGCTGTTGGATGCGCTGGTCTAACATGGCCGGCGCATCATATGACAGGGGCGTCGGCGCACTGGCCGGGCCCCGGGCAGCACCGGCCAACAAGCGCTTACCAGCTGCTTTCAGCCCGCATCAAATGCCGCACGCAACCACTGCACCTGCCCGCCGTCGATGGCCAGCACGTCGAAGCGGCAGGGGGGTGGCGCGGGCCAGCGCTGCAGGAAGTGCCGCGCCGCCAGCAGCAGGCTGCGCTGCTTGGAGGCGGTGACGCTGGCCGCGGCACCGCCATGCTGCTGCCCGGCGCGCGCGCGCACTTCGACGAACACCACGGTGCCGTCGGCTTCGCGCATCACCAGGTCAATCTCGCCACCGCGCGCATGCGGGCCGCGTGCCACCCGATAATTGCGCTGCACCAGCGTCAGGCCTCGCGCTGAAAGCCATGCCAGTGCAAGCTCTTCCGCAGCGTCACCACGCGTTTTGGTGGGCAGCTTTTCAAAGATCGTCACATTGCCTCCTGGCCCGAACGGCAGGTGTCTCACCGAACGTCAAGCCTTGCTGCACACCTTGCTTCACCAGGCCGCAGCTGCCGCCGCAGGCCACCAAAGCCACCCCGGCGGCACACTGTACGTGGTGGCCACGCCCATCGGCAACCTGGCCGACATCACGCTGCGCGCGGTGCATGTGCTGGGTTTGGTGCAGGCCGTGGCCTGTGAAGACACGCGTGTGGCGGCGCAGTTGCTGAACCACCTGGGCCTGCAGAAAAAACCGCTTATTGCGCTGCACGCGCACAACGAACACCAGGCCGCCGGCGCTGTGTTGCAGCGGCTGGCGGCGGGTGAAGCGGTTGCTTACATCAGCGATGCAGGCACACCGGCCGTCAGCGACCCCGGCGCGGTGCTGGCAGCGCTGGCGGCGCAGGCGGGTTACCGCGTGGTGCCCTTGCCCGGCGCCAGCAGCGCGTTGGCGGCGCTGTGCGTGGCCGGCGACGCCCAAGCGCAGGGTTTTACGGTGGTTGGCTTTTTGCCTTCCAAAGGTGCTGAACGCGGCGCGGCGCTGGCCGCCGTGCTGGCCGAAACCGGCCGTGCACAAGTGCTGTTTGAAGCGCCGCACCGCATTCAGGCCCTGCTGTTGGCGCTGGCCGCAGCGGCGCCGCAGCGGGCGGTGACGTTGTGCCGCGAACTCACCAAGCAGTTTGAAACCGTCATCACCCGCACCGCCACCGAATTGCCCGCCTGGGTGGCTGCAGACGCACACCGCGAGCGCGGCGAATTTGTGCTGGTGCTGCATGCGCTGCCGGCCGTGGCCGCCGCCGCCGATGCCTTGCCAGCAGCCACGCTGCACACCCTGCGTGTGCTGCTGGCTGAGGTGCCGCTGAAGCAGGCGGTGGCGCTGGCCGCGCAGATCACCGGCACCGCGCGCAACGCGCTGTACACCCGCGCGCTGGCCGAACGAGCGCAGGCCGCCGCAGGGCCTGGCTGAATAACTGATTTATCCGCTGTTTGGTGCGACGGTGCGAGCAGAACGACCGCCTGAAACTCAGCCGCGAAGCACCGCCGTACTGAAAACCACCCCCTCCCTACAATCAGCGGCTGTTTGGCCCCACCAGGACACTGTGCCCATGATCTCCCGCGAACCCACTCTTGAACGCCTGGCCATCGCCCAGCAATTGATGCTGGACCCGTTTGGTCTTTCCGAAGCCACGCTGGCGCAAGCGCTGGCGCTGATCAGCGAACACAAGGTTGACGACGCCGACCTTTATTTCCAGACCACCCGCCACGAAGGCTGGAGCCTGGAAGAAGGCATCGTCAAAAGCGGCAGTTTCAGCATCGACCAGGGCGTGGGCGTGCGCGCGGTAGCCGGTGAAAAAACCGCCTTCGCCTACAGCGACGACTTGGGGGTGGAATCGCTGCTGGAAGCCGCACGCACGGTGCGCACCATTGCGGCGGCGGGCCAAAACAAGCGGGTGCAGGTGGCACGCAAGCCGCACACCGCCAAGAGCCGTGTCTTGTATGCGCCCACCGACCCCATCGCTTCACTGGACAGCGCGCAGAAGGTGGCGTTGCTCGAGCGCGTTGAGAAACTGGCGCGCGCCAAAGACCCGCGTGTGGCGCAGGTGATGGCCAGCGTGGGCGCTGAATACGACGTGGTGTTGGTGGCGCGCGCCGACGGCACCCGCGCCGCCGACGTGCGTCCGCTGGTGCGTTTGAACGTCACGGTGATTGCCGAGCAAACCGTGGCCGGCGAGCTGCGGCGCGAAATGGGCAGCGGCGGCGGCGGTGGCCGTTTTGGCCTGGCGTATTTCACTGACGTGATGATTGCCGGTTATGTGGACGACGCGGTGCAAGCCGCGCTGACCAACCTGGAAAGCCGCCCCGCACCGGCCGGCGAGATGCCCGTGGTGCTGGGCCCGGGTTGGCCCGGCGTGCTGCTGCACGAAGCCGTGGGCCACGGCCTGGAAGGCGACTTCAACCGCAAGGGCAGCAGCACCTTTGCCGGCCGCATTGGCCAGCGGGTGGCCGCCAAGGGCGTGACGGTGCTCGACGACGGCACCATCCCCGACCGCCGCGGCAGCCTGAACGTGGACGACGAAGGCCACCCCACGCAGCGCAACGTGCTGATTGAAGACGGCATCCTGAAGGGCTACATCCAGGACAGCATGAACGCGCGCCTGATGGGCGTCAAACCCACCGGCAACGGCCGCCGCGAAAGTTACGCCAGCGTGCCCATGCCGCGCATGACC
>JAYUPP010000420.1:0-2826 GCA_043760045.1 Betaproteobacteria bacterium | reverse complement strand
TGCTGCACACGCATGACGTGCGCGGCCGGCGCACCGACGAAGTGGAATTTCACCCCAGCTACCACGCGCTGTTAGGGCGTGCCTTGCACCACGGCCTGGGCGGCGCGCCATGGGCGGGTGCTGCCGGCTCGCATGTGCAGCGTGCGGCCGGTTTCATGCTGTTCACCGAAGCCGAACCCGGCGTGTTGTGCCCCGTGTCGATGAGCTACGCGGTGGCCCCCGCGTTGCGCGCCAATGCCGCACTCAACGCTGCCTGGGCGCCGAAGCTGTCGGCGCCGCATTACGACGGCCGTTTCCTGCCGTTGGCGCAAAAAACGGCCGTCACCATGGGCATGGGCATGACGGAAAAGCAGGGCGGGTCCGACGTGCGCGCCAACACCACACAAGCGGTGCACGACGGCGGCGACGCCTGGGGCGAACGCTGGCGCATCACCGGCCACAAGTGGTTTTTCTCGGCACCCATGTGTGATGCCTTTTTGGTGCTGGCGCAAACCGACGAATCCAAGTCCACCGGACTGAGCTGTTTTTTCATGCCGCGCTGGCTGCCCGACGGCACGCAGAACAGCATCCACATCCAGCGCCTGAAAGACAAACTGGGCAACAAGGCCAACGCCAGTTCTGAAGTTGAATTCCACAGCGCAGCGGCTTGGTTGCTGGGTGAGCCCGGGCGCGGTGTGGCGCAGATTCTGGCTATGGGTGCGCTGACCCGACTGGACTGCGCTTTGGGCACCGCCGGCCTGATGCGGGGCGCCTTGAGCCTGGCGCTGCACCACGCCGCGCAACGGCAGGCTTTTGGCAAAAGTTTGATCAAGCAACCGTTGATGAAAAACGTGCTGGCTGACATGGCACTGGAAAGCGAAGCCGCCACCGCCATCGCGCTGCGCCTGGCGGCTGCTGTCGACCGCACCGAAAACAACACCGCGCCCAGCGCCGATGCGCATGAAACGGTGATGCGCCGCCTGCTCACACCGGTGGCCAAGTTCTGGGTCTGCAAACGCGGCAGCCACCTGGCGCAAGAAGCGCTGGAATGCCTGGGCGGCAATGGATACGTGGAAGCCGCAGGGCAGGGCGTGATGGCGCGCATTTACCGCGAAATGCCGCTGAACAGCATCTGGGAAGGGGCCGGCAACATCATGGCGCTGGACCTGCTGCGGGTTGTCCGCGGAAGAGACGGAGGCGCCGACGTGGCCGCCGCACTGCAGCGCGAATGTGCGCCTGCCGCAGGCGCCCACGCGGCGTTTGACCGCACGCTGCAGCGGGTGCTGTTGATGGTGGACAGCAACACCGCTGAGCCGCAAGCGCGTGTGCTGGCGCGCGACGTGGCCTTGCTGCTGCAAGCCGCGTTGCTACATCAGCAGTCACCACCGGCGGTGTTTGCGGCCTTCTGCGACAGCCGCCTGGCACAAGCTTCCGACGTTTTTGGCCTGCTCGGCCCTGGCCACGATCTCGACACCCTCATCACACGCGCCATGCCGCAGGAGACCACACCATGACAGTTGCTGCCAACGAATTGATCCTGCACCACTACGACGGTTCACCGTTTGCCGAAAAGGTGCGCCTGATGCTGGGCTACAAAGGGCTGGCCTGGCAGTCGGTGCGCATCCCCGTGATCATGCCCAAGCCCGACGTGGTGGCGCTGACCGGCGGCTATCGCAAAACGCCGGTGTTGCAAGTGGGCGCCGATGTCTACTGCGACACCGCGTGCATCGCGCGGCTGCTGGAAGCCCGCCAGCCCAGGCCCACCTTGTTTCCGGCAACGGCACCGCTGGCGCCGCTGCTCGCGCAGTGGGCCGACAGCACGCTGTTCTGGACCGTCATCCCCTACACCATGCAACCGGCCGGCCTGGCGCATGTTTTCAAAGGCGTGGCGCCCGAAGTGCTGAAAGCATTCGCCGTCGACCGTGCACCTTTCACCGCCGGCATGAAGCGCCAGAGCGTGGCCGACGCCACAGCAAACTTGGGTCGTTATCTGGCGGCGCTGGACGCCCAGCTGGCCGACGGCCGCCTGTGGTTGATGGGCACCGAGGCCAGCATCGCCGATTTTTCGGTGGCCCACTGCGCGTGGTATGTCAGGCGCGGCGGCCCGGTGGCCGAGGTGATGGCGCCGTTTGTGCATTTCAACGCCTGGCTGCAAAGGGTGCTGGCCATCGGCCATGGGCAGTTTCAGCCGCTGTCCAGCAGCCATGCCTTGGCCGTGTCGGCTGCTGCGTCTACCCACGCAGCTTGCAACGTTGAAGCAAGCAGCGGCTTTGAAGTCGGTCAGGCCGTCACCGTGACACCGACGGACTACGGCCAAGACCCGGTGGCCGGCACACTGGTGGGGCTGTCTAACGATGAAGTGGTGCTGCGCCGCAGCGACGAACGCGCCGGCACCGTGCAGGTGCACTTTCCGCGCGCCGGTTATCAACTGAAAAAGGAACCCACATGAGCAGCACCCACTTGCAAGGCGGCATTGCCGTCATCACCGGCGCGGCGTCCGGCTTTGGCCTGGAGAGCTGCCGCATCGCGGCACGCCTTTCCATGCGCATCGTGATGGCCGACGTGCAGGCCGATGCACTGGCCGTTGCGCAAGCCGAAATTGAAGGCCTGGGCGCGCAGGTGTTGCCTTATCAACTGGACATATCCAAAGCCGCCGAGGTGGAAGCGTTGGCCGCCGCGACGCTGCAGCGTTTCGGCACGCCCAACCTCGTGTTCAACAACGCCGGCGTGGGCGCGGGTGGCCTGATTTGGGAACACACGCTGCAAGACTGGGAATGGGTGATCGGTGTCAACCTGATGGGCGTGGCGCACGGCCTGCGTGTCTTCACGCCGCTGCTGCTGGCGGCA
>JAYUPP010000419.1:0-2826 GCA_043760045.1 Betaproteobacteria bacterium | reverse complement strand
TCACCCGCCTGGCGCAGCAGCAGTCGCCGCGCTACATGTGGATAGGCTGTGCCGACAGCCGCGTGCCGGCCAATGAGATCACCGGCCTGGACCCCGGCGAGGTGTTCGTGCACCGCAACGTGGCCAACGTGGTGGTGCACAGCGACCTCAATGCGCTGAGCACCATCCAGTTTGCGGTGGAACACCTGAAGGTCAAGCACATCATGGTGGTGGGTCACTACGGCTGCGCGGGTGTGCGCGCGGCCATGCGCGGCATCCGCATTGGCCTGGCCGACAACTGGCTGCGCCATGTGCAAGACGTGCGGCTGCGCCACCGCAAGCGGCTGGACCATTTGCCGGCTGAAGAACAAGAGGACATCTTGTGCGAGATGAACGTCATCGAGCAGGTTGGCAACGTGGCCTTGTCCACCGTGCTGCAAGACGCCTGGTCGCGTGGGCAGACGGTGGCGGTGCACGGTTGGGTTTACGGCTTGAAGGACGGTCTGCTGAAGAATTTGCAAGTCACCATGGACCGGCCCGACACCGTGGTTGAGGTTTTTGCGGCGGCGCTCAAGCGCTATCCGCGTGCCGACCAAAAGGTGGATGAAACCTTTGACGACGTGGTCGAAGACGGACTTGAAAGCGCTGACACCACCTTCGGCCCCGGTGCGCTGTAGCAGCCCGCCCAGGACTGTGGCCGCCCGATGTTTCCGCACCGCCTGACCGACCAAAGCGCTTTTGACATCGCGCAGGCGCTGATCGACGGCTTCAACCGCCACTACCGCCTGTTTCGCGAAACCACGGCGCAGGCCAAGGCGCGTTTTGAGCAAGCCGACTGGCACGGGCAACAACGCTCGCAGGCCCAGCGCATCGAGTTTTACGACCAGCGTGTCAACGAAGCGGTGCAGCGCCTGCGCGGCGACTTCCAAATCGACGCGCTGTCGATGGACACCTGGCAGCAGGCCAAGCTGCACTACATCGGTCTGCTCACCGACCACCACCAACCCGAGCTGGCCGAAACGTTTTTCAACAGCGTGACGGCCAAGCTGCTGCACCGCAGTTACTTCCGCAACGACTTCATCTTCGTGCGGCCGGCCGTCAGCACCGAGTACATCGAAAACGATGAACCCGCGTCACGCCCCACCTACCGCGCCTACTACCCCAGCAAGGACACGCTGCACGAGACCTGGAAGCGGGTCATCCACAACCTGCAGTTGCAGCGCGGGTTTGAAGACCTGGACCGCGACGTCGACCACGTGGTGCAGGCCATGCTGGCCGAACTGGGCGGCTTTAGGCCGCGCACCAACTTCCAGATCCAGGTGCTGGCCAGCCTGTTCTATCGCAACAAGGGCGCCTACCTGGTGGGCAAGATCATCAACGGCTTCACCGAGGTGCCACTGGCCCTGCCCATCCTGCATGGCACCGACGGCCAGCTGCACATCGACGCCGCGTTGTTTGGCGAGGACGAACTGCTGATGATCTTCAGCTACGCCCGCGCCTACTTCATGGTCGACATGGAGGTGCCGTCAGCCTACGTGCAGTTCTTGCGCGGCCTGATGCCGCGCAAACCGCGTGCCGAGCTCTACAACGCCATCGGCCTGCAAAAGCACGGCAAGAACATCTTCTACCGCGACCTGCTGGCCCACCAGCGCCACAGCAGCGACCAGTTTCGCATTGCGCCGGGCATCAAGGGCATGGTCATGCTGGTCTTTGACCTGCCGTCCTTCCCCTATGTGTTCAAGCTGATCAAGGACTTCTACCCGCCGCAAAAAGACACCAGCCGCGAGCAGATCAAGGGCAAGTACCTGCTGGTCAAACAGCACGACCGGGTGGGCCGCATGGCCGACACGCTGGAGTACAGCAACGTGGCCTTCCCGCGCCACCGCTTTGAGCAGGCGCTGATCGACGAGATTGCGCACTACTGCCCCAGCCTGTTGGAAGAAGACGGCGACACGCTGGTCATCAAGCACCTCTACATCGAACGGCGCATGATCCCGCTGAACATCTATCTGCAAGAAGCCAACCCCGAAGGTGTGGCGCACGCGGTGGTGGAGTACGGCAACGCCATCAAGGACCTGGTGGCGGCCAACATCTTCCCGGGCGACATGCTGTGGAAGAACTTTGGCGTCACACGCCACGGCAAGGTGGTGTTCTACGACTACGACGAAATCGAATACCTCACCGACTGCAACTTCCGCCGCGTGCCCACGCCGCGCAACGAAGAAGAAGAGATGAGCGGCGAGGTTTGGTACACGGTGCGCAAGGGCGACGTTTTCCCCGAAACGTTTGCGCCCTTCTTGCTGGGCAACGCGGCGGTGAAGGAAGTCTTCATGGCCCACCATGCCGATTTGCTGGACGCTGCCTTCTGGCAAGGCCACAAAGAGCGCATCCTGGCCGGGCATGTGCATGACGTCTTTCCGTACGAGCCGGCCAAGCGCTTTTCGATGGCGGGGCGGGCCAGTCCATGACCATCAAGGAAGCCCTGGAAATCATCAGCCTGCTGGTCACTGCCGTGGGCTTGCCCTTTGCGGTCTGGGTCTTTGTGACCCAGCAGCGAAAGGAGCGCGAAAACGAAGAAGAAGAGGCCTACCAGCACCTGTCCGACGCCTACAACGACTTCCTGAAAGTGGTGCTGGCCAACGCCGACCTGCAGCTGCGCACGACTGGCGCGCTGCCGTCGCCCACACCCGAGCAACATGAGCGCATGCTGGTTGTCTTTGACATGCTGATCTCGCTGTTTGAGCGCGCTTTTCTGGTCGCCTACAAGCCCACGATGACGGCGCCCGAACAGCGCCGCTGGAACAGCTGGGACGACTACATGCGTGAATGGTGTCGGCGCGAAGATTT
>JAYUPP010000418.1:0-21897 GCA_043760045.1 Betaproteobacteria bacterium | reverse complement strand
GCGAATTGGGTTGCTCCAGCGACAAGTCCTTCAGGTACATGCGCTGAATCTGGAACACGGGGGTTTCGTCGGCCATGATGAAGTTCTCTTGATGTGCTTTTGGAGTCAAAGCCGGGCGCCGCCATGGCGCCCGGCCGCAGCCCGCGATTATGGCGGCAGCGTTTGTGGCTTAGCCCGGCTGCACCGGTGCGCGCCGCCGCCAGCCGTGATGCTTTTTGCTGTGCGGCGGGTTCAGGCGCCCAGCATGGGCAGCAGCGCGCCTTTTTGATCCAGCGCCATCAGGTCGTCGCAGCCGCCGACATGGGTGTCGCCGATGAATATTTGCGGCACCGTGCGGCGGCCGGTCAGGGCCACCATCTGTTGCATTTGCGCTGGGTCGAGGTCGATGCGGATTTCTTCGATGGCCTGCACACCACGCTGTTTCAGCAAGGCTTTGGCGCGCACGCAATAGGGGCACACCTGCGTGGTGTACATCTTCACCGGGGTCATGGCGCGTTCCTCATTTCAGGCGCTCTTTTCCATCGGCAGCTGCGCTTCGCGCCAGGCGGCGTTGCCGCCCGCCACCGCCACCGCTTTCTCAAAACCTGCTTTGCGCAACTGCGCCGCAGCGCGTGAAGAACGGCTGCCCGTGCCGCAGAGCAGCAGCACCGGCAAGGCCTTGTTGGTGGGCAGCGCCTTGGCACCGTCCAGTTGTGCCAGCGGTGCATTGCGCGCGCCGGTGGCGTGACCGGCGGCGTATTCAGCCGGTTCGCAGACATCAATCAGCACGCCTCTTTCGCGGTTGATCAAACGCACGGCTTCGGCGGTGCTGACCGCACCGCTGCCGGCCATGCCGCCCTTGACCATGGGCCACAGCAGCATGCCGCCTGAAACAAACGCCAGCAGGATGAGCGGCCAGTTGTCGATGAGAAATTTCAAGGGGTGCGCCGCAGAGTTGCAAAACCGCGAATTATAGAATTGCGGCCATGCACAAAATTGTCCTGATCCGCCACGGGGAAAGCACGTGGAACCTGGAGAACCGATTCACCGGCTGGACCGACGTGCCGCTGACCGCCACCGGGGTGGCGCAAGCCCGCCAGGCCGGGCGGCTGCTGCGCGAAGCGGGTTTTGACTTTGATGTCGCCTACACCTCGGTGCTGAAACGCGCCGTATGGACGCTGTGGCATGCGCTGGACGAGATGGACCGCACCTGGCTGCCGGTGCAGAACGATTGGCGCCTGAACGAACGCCACTACGGCGCGCTGCAGGGCCTGAACAAGGCCGACATGGCGAAGCAGTTTGGTGACGAGCAGGTGCTGGTGTGGCGCCGCAGCTACGACACGCCGCCGCCGGTGCTGGCCGCCGACGACCCGCGCAGCGAACGCAGCGACCCTCGTTATGCCCGCCTGCGGCCCGAGCAGATTCCGCTCACCGAATGCCTGAAAGACACGGTGGCGCGCGTGCTGCCGTTCTGGCAAGAGCGCATTGCACCGGCGGTGAAAAGCGGCCAGCGCATCGTGATTGCTGCGCATGGCAACAGCATCCGCGCGCTGGTCAAGTATCTGGACAACGTCCCCGACGCCGACATCGTGGGTGTCAACATTCCGAACGGCATTCCGCTGGTGTACGAGTTGGACGCCGCGCTGAAGCCGCTCGGCAGCCACTATCTGGGCGACGCCGCAGCCGCAGCCGAGGCGGCGGCTGCGGTGGCCAACCAGGGCAAGGCCAAAGCCTGATTTCAAGGGGCTGGCGGCGACACCGAGCCGGCCAAGTGGCCGCATACCGGCGGCACCAGGCTGTTCAGGTGTTCGGCCATCACCGTGCGCAAGTGTTCGGCCAACGCACGCCTGTCAGCATGCCGCGTGGCCAACGCCGGCAACAAGCACACCTGCACCTGCAAACTCTTGGCGCAAGCCACCGCCCAGATGCTTTGCATCAACGTGGTTTCGCCGACAAATGACACCGCCAGGCTGAACGGCGACTGGGGGTCAAAAAAGCGCAGCACCACGGGCTGAATTGGCGTGCCGGTGGACACCGCGGCCTGCAGCAGGTTGGCATGAAAGGGCAACAGCTCGGCGCCCAGTCCGGTGGTGCCCTCGGGGAACACCGCCACCGTTTCACCGGCCTGCAAGGCCTGCGCCATGGCGTGCACCACACGCACCGCGTCGCGCTTGCGTTCACGTTCGATGAACAAGGTGCCGGCGCCCTTGATCAACCAACCCAGCAGCGGCCAGCGCAGTACATCGGCTTTTGATACAAAACGCGCCTGCGGCGCGGCGCTGTGGATGGCGCAGATGTCGAGCCACGACACATGGTTGGCCACCAGCAAGGTGGCGCCAGCATGGGGTGTGCCGCTGACTTGCAGCGTCAGGCCCAGGCAGCGCAGCACGCCGGCCGACCACCAGCGGATGTGCGCGTGGCGCTGCGCTGGCGCAAGGTGCGGAAAGTGCAGCATCACCAGCATGCCGTGCAGCACATGCATCAAGACTCGCAAAAGCCGCCAGCAACCCCGAAACCCGCCGCGAAACCCACGCCAAAACGCGCGCATCAGGTGGTTGCGGAGGCCTCGGTGGCGCGGTAGGCCACCGTGCCGGCCACCAGCGTGCAGTGCACGCGGCCCTGCATCGCCATGCCGGTGCTGGCGTAGGCAAACGGTGTGTGTTTGCCCTGGCTGGCCAGTTGGTCGGGCGTGACAGCCCAGGCCGCCGCCGGGTCGAAGATGCACAGGTCGGCCATCGCACCCGGCACCAGGCGGCCGGCGCTGTGTTCAAGCGCGCCCAGCCGGCTGCCCAAAACCCGCGCCGGGCCGTGCGTGACGGTGGCCAAAGTCTGCTGCAGCGGCAAACCCAGGTCAGCGCCCCAGCGCAGCGCCAGGGCGAGCAACAGTTCCAGCCCGGTGGCGCCCGGCTCGGCTTCACCAAACGGCAGGTTTGTCATGTCGTCGGCCACCGGGTTGTGGTCTGACACCAGCGCGTCGATGGTGCCGTCGGCCAACGCGCGCCGCAACGCGTCGCGGTCGGCACCCTGACGCAACGGCGGCGACAGCCGCATGTCGGCGTTGAAGTAGCCGATGTCGACATCGGTCAGGTGCAGCGAATTGATGCTCACATCGGCCGTCACCGGCAAACCTTCGGCCTTGGCGGCGCGCAGCAGTGCGACGCCGGCGGCGCTGGACAAGCGGCACAGGTGCACCCGCGCACCGGTGGCGCGCACGAGGTCGAAGATGGTGTGCAGCGCGATGGTTTCTGACAGCACCGGCACACCTGACAAGCCCAGCCTTGTTGCCATCGCGCCCTGTGCGGCCACGCCTTTGCCGAGCCAGGCATCTTGCGGCTGCAGCCACACGGTGTAGCCAAAGGTGGCGGCGTACTGCAGCGCGCGCTGCAGCACCAGGGTGTCGGCGACCGCCACGTCGGCCTGCGCAAAACCGATGCAGCCGGCGTCAGTCAGCTCGGCCATCTTGGTCAACGCCTGTCCGTGCAGACCTTTGGTTAGCGCACCCAGCGGGAACAAGCGGCAACGCGACAATTTGCGTGCGCGAAGTTTCAACATCTCCACCAGGCCCGGTTCGTCGAGCACGGGGTCGGTGTCGGGCAAACACACCAGGCTCGTGACGCCGCCGGCCGCTGCGGCCGCGAGTTCACTGTCGAGCATGTTGTCGTGTTCCTGGCCCGGCTCGCGCAGGCGCGCCGCCAGGTCCACCAGGCCCGGGGCCACCACCAGGCCGCTGGCGTCGATGACGAGGCCCGCTTGCACACCGGCTGGCAGGCCGCCGATGTGCACCACGCGCCCGTCGTCGATGGCCACGTCAGCCACTTCGTCGCGCCCGCTGGCGGGGTCGATGACACGGCCGTTGCGAATGACGATGTTCATGTCGCCTGATTTCCGGCAAGGGTGCTCATCACCGCCATGCGCACCGCGATGCCGAAAGTGACTTGCGGCAGGATCACGCTGTGCGCGCCGTCGGCCACCGCCGAATCGATTTCCACACCGCGGTTGATGGGCCCGGGGTGCATCACGATGCAGTCGGGCTTGGCCAGCGCCAGCTTCTCGGCCGTCAGGCCATAACTCTTGTAGAACTCACCGGCACTCGGCAGCATGGCGCCGCTCATGCGTTCGTTTTGCAGGCGCAGCATGATGATGACGTCGGCACCGCGTATGCCTTCGGCCATGTCGTGGCAGACGCGCACCCCCATCTGCGCCAAGTCGCCAGGCACCAGGGTTTTGGGGCCTACCGCGCGAATTTCAGGCACACCCAGCGTCGTCAGCGCGTGGATGTCAGAGCGCGCGACGCGCGAATGCACGATGTCGCCGACGATGGCCACCGTCAGCTGTGAAAAGTCGCCCTTGTAGTGACGGATGGTGTACATGTCCAGCAACCCCTGCGTGGGGTGGGCATGGCGCCCGTCACCGGCGTTCACCACATGCACATGCGGCGCCACATGCTGCGCAATCAAATAAGGCGCGCCACTTTCAGCATGGCGCACGATGAACATGTCGGCATGCATGGCCGCCAGGTTGGCAATGGTGTCGAGCAGACTTTCACCTTTGGCAGTGCTGCTGCGCGCGATGTCGAGGTTGATGACGTCAGCGCTCAGGCGCTTGGCCGCGATCTCGAAGGTGGTGCGGGTGCGGGTGCTGTTTTCGAAAAACAGGTTGAAGATGCTTTTGCCGCGCAGCAGTGGCACTTTTTTGACCTCGCGGTCGTTCACGCTGAGAAAGGTGCCTGCGGTGTCGAGTATCTGCACCAGCACCGCGCGCGGCAGGCCTTCGATGCTGAGCAGGTGGATGAGCTCACCGTGGCTGTTCAGCTGCGGGTTGCGGCGCAGCAGCATCAGGCCAGGTCCTGGATGTGCAGCGCAAAACTGAAAGCGCCACCATCGTTTCTAACCAGCGACAAGCGCTGACACCCCGGCAACTGCACCGTGGCCGCAGCAAAGGCCGCCGCCACTGGCAGTTCACGCCCGCCGCGGTCCACCAGCACCGCCAGTTGCACACTGGCCGGGCGGCCGTAGTCGTAAAGTTCATTGACCACGGCGCGAATGGTGCGGCCGGTGTACAGCACGTCATCGATCAACACGATGTGCTGCCCGTTGATGTCGAACGGCAGCCGCGTGGGGTCAGCCCCGGCAAGCCCACGCGAACCAAAGTCGTCGCGGTGCAGGGTGCTGCTGATGACGCCGTGGCCTTGTTCACCACCGGGCAGTGCCAGTTCACGCTGCAAACGCTCGGCCAGCCAGGCGCCACCGCGCCAGATGCCCACGATCACGCCGTTGGGCTTGAGCAGGGCGCGCACGCCGTCGCGCAGCTTCAGCACCAGCGCCTCGGCGTTCAGCGCCGGGTCGTCAAGCGTGCTCATCGCTGGCCAACACGATGGGGTTCAGATATTGATTCAGGATGATGGCTGCGGCGGCTGCGTCTGCATCTTTGGCGCCGGCGGCCAGCGCTTCGGTGGTGGTGTAGCGCTCGTCCACCTCGTGCACCGCCAGGCCGAAGCGGCCGCGCAACTGGCGCGCAAAACGCTGCGCCTGGTGTGTGTTGTGGTGCGGTTGGCCGTCGGGGTGCAAGGGCACACCCACCACCAGCGCGTCGGGTTGCCATTCCTGCAGCAGCCGGGCCACGGCTGCGAAGCGGGCCTCACCCTCGGCTGCGATGGTGGCCAGCGGCTGCGCTTGTGCGAGCAGGCTGTTGCCGCTGGCCACCCCCACGCGGCGCTGGCCGTAGTCAAATGCGAGGTAGCTGCGCAGGCGCTCGCCCTTGCGCAGGGCCGGCTCAGGCATGCCCCGCCTCTTGCGACAGCATCAGCGGATCGAAGCCGAGCAGCGCCAAGGCACGGTCATAGCGTTTTTCAATCGGCGTATCGAAGATCACCGCCGGGTCGGCGCCCACCGTCAGCCAGCCGTTGCGGCCCAGTTCGTCTTCCAGCTGCCCGGCCTGCCAGCCGCTGTAACCCAGCGTCACCAGCACACGGCGCGGGCCCAGCCCTTCGGCCAAGGCTTCCAGCACGTCTTTGCTGGTCGTCATGGCCAGGCCACCGGGCACCGACAAAGTGGAGTTGTAGGGCGCCTGATCTTCAGGGCGTTTGTCGTGCAGCACAAAACCCCGTTCGGTCTGCACCGGGCCACCGAAGTACACAGGCTGCTCGGCCAGTTCACCACTGTTCAGGTTGAGATCCACCTTCTGGAACAGGTTTTTCAGCTTGATGTCGATGGGCTTGTTGATGACCAGCCCCAAAGCGCCTTTTTCGTTGTGCTCACACAGGTAAACCACCGAACGGGCAAAGTTGTCGTCGCGCATGCCGGGCATGGCAATCAGGAACTGGTTGGTGAGGACTATGCGCTCGGCAGTGGGCATGTGCGTCATTCTACGGGCGCGCTTTTGCGCCCTTGGCGCACGGAGTTCGGGCGCACTGCAGCGTGCGTTCGCGCACAGATGCCGGCGTCAATTGAGCGCAGGCTACTGGCACAGCGCATCGGCGCCCGTTCACGATGATGATGATGACCAGCCCAGTGACCACGACGACCCAACTCGAACCTGATGGGAACTCGGTGCCCGCGTCGCGACACGACCCGCAACCACCTGACGACCTGCCATTGACGAACGCGGAACTGGTGCAGTTGCGCATCCGCGTGATTGCGCTCGAGAACCTGGTCATCGCGCTGCTGGCCGATGCACCAGACCGGCAACTGACCCTCGCGCGAGGCATGGCAACCTACATCTCACCGCGCGCCGGTTTCACACCCCACCCGATCACGCTGCGGGCGGCCGACGAGATGCGGAGCCTGGTCGACCGGGCCGACCGCTATCTTCGCCCGTAGGGGTCGTCACGACTGATCTTCACACCTGACCGATGAGCGCATACCAGGGGTTCAGATGGTTCAGCCATGTGGTGCTGGCTTTGATGTCGGCGGGCATCGTGTACGCGGCCTGCATCGCAGTCACCTATTGGACGGGCATCAGCGTTTGACGCTGCCGGCTGCCCCATGAACAAACGACAGGCCAGGCTCTTTGCGATCGGCTCAACTCTGGTGGCCACCGTGGCCTTTTTGGGCCTGACGATCGACAGCCACCGGCAGTTCCCCAAACTGACCAACGCCCAGAACATCACACCGGCTGTCAAGCATGGCAAGGATGTCTGGCACAAGAACAACTGCATCAACTGCCACACCTTGTTCGGCGAGGGGGCCTACTACGCACCCGACCTGACGAAGATCGCGCAGCACCGTGGCGCGGCTTACCTGCAGGCCTACCTGAAAGACCCGTCGAAGTTTTACGACGAGCAGCGCCACCGCCGACTCATGCCCAAGCAGGACATGACCGACGTCGAGATCGCCGACCTGGTGTCGTTCCTCGACTGGGTGAGCAAGGTGGACAACCAGGGCTGGCCGCCGCGGCCGATCCTGGTCACGGGCGCGGGCATTGGTCCGATGGGCGCGCTGCAGCCCGTGCAGGCGGCAGCGGGTGCTGCGCCGCCGCCAGGTGCTGCACCCGCTGCCAGGGACAAGAGCCCGATTGCGCTGGGCGAGGTGGTGTTCAGGGCATCGACCCCGGCTTGCGCTGCCTGCCACTCGCTGGTGCCCGGCGCCCAGATGGCCGGGCCATCGCTGGCGGGCGTGGCCTCACGCGCACAGCAAACCGTCGGCACGGCCGATTACAAGGGCCGGGCGAAAGACGCCGCCGCCTACCTTCGCGAGTCCATCGTGCAGCCGAGCGCGCACATGACCGCGGGTGCCATGTACTCGGCAAGCGGGGTGTCGTTCATGCCGGCCACCTACGGCAAAGATCTGACGCCCGACCAAATCGATCACCTGGTTGCCTACCTGGCGACCTTCAAGTAGTCCGGCGCCCGCCTCAAGGAGTCTCGCCATGCGCTACAGATCTCAATCGGTTGCTTACTGGTACTTCGCCGTCGCGATGGTGCTGTTCGGGCTGCAACTGGTGTTTGGTTTGTTGTCGGCCGCCAAGTACCTGGGGCCGGACCCGCTGCTCTACATCCTGCCCTTTGATGTCACGAAGGTGATCCACACCAACTTGCTGATCGTGTGGGTGTTGACGGGTTTCATGGGGGCGACCTACTGGCTGGTTCCCGACGAATCGCGCACCGAGCTTTACAGCGTCAAGCTTGCCCACCTGCAGCTGGCGCTGTGGACGCTGATGGGCGTGACCGCAGTCATCGGCTATCTGTTCCGCTATGGCACCGGCAACAAGCTGCTCGAACAGCCCTTGCCGCACAAGATCGTCATCGTGATCTGCATGCTGCTGTTCCTCTACAACATCGGCATGACGATCTGGAAGTCCAAGCGCTTCACGACCACCGAGGGGGTGTTGATCCTCGGCCTGGGCCTGGCGGCGGTGTTGTACCTGCCGGCGCTGCTGGAATTCGAGAACTACACGGTGGCCATCTTCTACCGCTGGTGGACCATTCACCTGTGGGTCGAGGGCGTGTGGGAAATGATCCAGGGTGGTTTCCTCGCCTACCTGCTGATCCGCCTGTCGGGTGCAGACCGCGAGGTGATGGAGAAGTGGCTGTACGTCATCGTCGGCCTGGTCTTCATCGCCGGCATCCTGGGCACGGCGCACCACTATTACTGGGTCGGCGTGCCGTCGTACTGGCTGCCCATCGGCGGCATCTTCAGTGCGCTGGAGCCCGCTGCGCTGGTGGGCATGGCGATTTACGCCTATTCGGCGATGCGCCGCTCGGGCCTGTCGCACCCCAACACGCTGGCCCTGCACTGGACGCTGGGCAGCGCCGTGTTCACGCTCTTCGGCGCCGGGCTGCTGGGGCTGGCCCACACCTTCCCCGACGTCAACAAGTGGACCCACGGCACGCTGATCACCGCGATGCACGGCCACGCAGCGTTCTACGGGGCCTACGCGATGATCACGCTGGCCATGATCAGCTTTGCCCTGCCGTCGATGACGCCCGGGCGCTCAGAGCAGGGCAGCAGCATCGGCTACTGGTCCTTCTGGTTGCAGATCGGTGGCATGTTCGGCATGACCTTGTCGTTTGCCACCGCCGGCATCGGGCAGGTTTATCTGGAACGTATTCTTGGCATGGGCTACCTGGACGCGCAGTTGAAAATCCAGGTGCACTTCGTGATGCTGGTGGTCACCGGGTCGATCTTCGCCATCGGCGTGGGCCTGTTCATCTACGACTTCTTCCGCTATGCGCCACGTTTTGAAGTCGACAAGGGCCAGCAACCTGCCCCGTGGCCCGGCATGGCGCCTGTCGCGCCATCCGCGTCGGCGTGACCGACCGGGTGCCGCCGAACCCCGCGCCGTACTACCTGCCGGCCGGCGACGAAATAGCGATCTTTCAGCAATGCCACAGCCGCGGCCTGGCGGTGATGCTGAAAGGGCCCACCGGCTGCGGCAAGACACGGTTCGTCGAACACATGGCCTGGCTGCTGAAGCGCCCGCTGGTGACGATCTCTTGCCATGACGACCTGACGGCGAGCGACCTGATCGGCCGCTTTCTCATCCGGCACGACGGCACGGCCTGGCAGGACGGGCCACTGACACGCGCCGTGCGGGAAGGCGCCTTGTGTTATCTGGACGAAGTTGTCGAGGCGCGCCAGGACACGATGGTGGTGCTGCACTCGCTGACCGACCACCGGCGCTTCCTGCCGATCGACAAAACCGGCGAGACCATCATGGCCGTGCCGGGTTTCCAGCTCATCGTGTCGTACAACCCGGGCTACCAGCGCATGCTGAAGGACTTGAAGCCCAGCACGCGGCAGCGCTTCGTGGCGCTGGATTTCGATTTCCCACCGGCGCCGCAGGAAGCGGCGATTGTCGAAACCGAGGCGGCCACCGACCATGCAACAGCGGTGGCCCTGGTGACGTTGGCTCGCCGGCTGCGCGGCTTGCGCGACCGGGGTCTGGCAGAGGTGCCGAGCACGCGGCTGCTCATCGCCGCCGCAGGATTGATGGCCAGTGGCATCACCCCGCGTCAGGCTTGTTACAGCGCCATCGTCTCGCCCTTGTCCGATGACGAATCGCTGGTGGGCGCGCTGCGCGACCTGGTCGACGCCACCTTCGTCTGAATGCCGTAAGCGTTCAGAGGGGCGGGCATGGCCGAAGCCGAAGACGTCATCACCGATGCGGCGCTGCAGGCGACGAGGTTCGTGCAGGGCCTGTGGCGCCGGCACCGTGCCCATGCGGCCGCCAGTCCCAATCTGGCGCTGGCAAATAGCGCGCTGGCGGACGTCGCGCTGGCAGACGTCGCGCTGGCAGACGTCGCACCACGCCTCGATCTGCTGATCGTGGCCGTGTTCGGTCGCGCCTGTCCGCTGCGTGTGGCCCAGGTGCCGGCCCGCGCCACCTTCCTCGCCAGAACCTTTCAGCCACAGAACCGCCCCCGTGTGCAAAGCGCCGTCCCGGCCACCGACGGCATCTGCATCTGGCTGCCTGCCACGACCGGCATCACCGATGCCGCGCTGGCACTGGAGCGGTTTCGCACCGTGGCGCTGCAGCAGGCGATGCGCGTGGTGCGGGGCAGCGCGGTCGGCGCCGGCAGCCAGGCCACGCCGTTGGTGCGTGACCTCTACCTGCTGATTGAAGCCCATGCCGCCGACGCGAACCTGGCACAACTGCTGCCCGGCATGCGGGGGCCGCTGCAGGTGCTGCGTGCGGCCGCGCTGCGCGCACGGCCAGCGCTGGTGCAGTTTCACGCCGGGCGCCAGCCGCTCGAAGCCTGGGTGCGCCGGCTGATGGCCGCACCGGTCTTGGCCCAGGGGGCGGACGCCCTGCAGAGCCCATCGCCGGCGACATCCAGGGAACTGGCGCACGACCTGGCGCACGACCTGGCAAGCCAAATCCAGCGGGGCACATCAAGGTCCGTTCAGCTCGGGGCCCAGCCCTTGTTCAAGGATTGGTGGACCGGCGAACTGCTTGCGCCTGGCGCCGGTGCGGAACTTTTGGTCGCCAGCGACAACAACAACAGTGCCTCCAGCCCCGAACCGGCGCACCGCACCCGCAGCGCGCACCTGGCGCGCCAACCGAAGGTGCGCGAGGCATCTGAAGAAGAAGACGACACACGCCAAGGCGCCTGGATGATCCAGGCCTCGGCGCCACACGAAGTTGCCGAGGATCCTTTTGGACTGCAGCGTCCCACCGACCGTGATGCACAAACGGCAGCCGACGAGTTTGCTGAATCGCTCGCCGAACTTGAGCAGGCGCAACTCGTTTCAACACCCGGTCGACCGCAGGAGGTTCTGCTGTCAGACGACGTGCCCGCAGCGCGCGCAAAACACGGCGGCAGCGCGGGCGCCGAGGGCCCGGCGCGCATCCGCTATCCCGAATGGGACCACCGCATCCAGGCTTACAACGAAGCGGGCGCCATCGTTTGTTTGTTACCGGCCGCCGAGGGCCCGCAGCAGTGGGTGGACCACACCCTGGCCGAGCACCGGTCGATGCTGGATGCGATACGGCGCCGCTTCGAAATGCTGCGCGGGCAGCGCACGCCGCTGCAGCGACAACTCGATGGCGACGATCTCGATCTGCAGGCTTGCATCGACGCGCGGGCCGACCTTCAGGCGGGGCATGAAATGGCGCAGGCGCTGTACCGGTCGCAGAAACGAACGAAGCGCGACATGGCCATATTGCTGCTCATCGACATCAGCGGATCAACCGACGGGTGGATTTCCAGCGGCCGGCGCATCATCGACGTTGAACGCGAAGCGTTGCTGCTGGTGTGCATCGCCCTCGCAGCGATGGGTGAACCGTATGCCGTGCAGGCGTTTTCGGGTCACGGTCCGCAGTCGGTACTGGTGCTTACGCTCAAGCGCTTCGACGAGCCCTATGGCAACGCCGTTGCCAAACGTATTGCGGCGCTCGAACCCGACCAGTACACGCGCGCAGGTACAGCCATCCGCCATGCCAGCGCGACGCTGATGCAGGAACCTGCCGCGCAGCGTTTGCTGCTGCTGCTGTCCGACGGCAAGCCCAACGACGTCGATGTCTACGCGGGCCGCTACGGCGTCGAAGACATGCGGCGCTCCGTCATCGAGGCCAAGTTGCAGGGCATCGCGCCCTTCTGCCTGACTGTGGACCGGCACGCCGCGGCTTACCTGGCGGGCGTTTTTGGTGCCAACCAGTACGCCTTGTTGGCGAAGCCCTCCATGCTGCCGGCCGCGCTGCTCGACTGGATGCAGCGGCTGGTCATGGCGGGGTAGCGCACATTCGACTCGGCGTCGAGGACAGCGGCGGTGATTGGCAAACCAGGCGCCGGCCTTGGAACCGACAGCCCAACCACGTTCACAAACGGCAATACTTGCTGCCAAACCTTGCCACCATGCCCACACACACCCCACACCCTGCCCACCCGGCCACCAAGCCTGCAGCCGACCTGCTGGACCGCGCGCTGGTCTGGCTGCGGCGCGACCTGCGTGTGCACGACCACGCCGCGCTGTACCACGCGCTGCGCGCGGCGCGCCAGGTGTGGGTGTGTTTTGTCTTCGACCGCGACATCCTCGACCCTTTGCCCCGCCAAGACCGGCGGGTGGAATTCATCCGCGACAGCCTGGTCGGCGTGGACGCGGCTTTGCGTGCGCTCTCGGCTACGCACGGCAGCGAAGGTGCGGGTTTGTTGGTGAGTCACGGCAACGCAGCCGCAGAGATCACCCGCCTGGCCAGCCGCCTGGGTGTGCAGGCGGTGTACGCCAGCCATGACGACGAACCGGCCGCCCTGGCACGCGACGCGCGGGTGCGCGGCTTGCTGGCCGACCAGGGCATCGCGCTGCACACCAGCAAAGACCATGTGGTGTTTGAGCGCAACGAAGTGATGACGCAAACCGGCAGCGCTTTCAGCGTCTTCACGCCCTACAAAAATGCCTGGCTGAAAAAGCTGGAACCGTTTTATCTGTCGGCTTATCCGGTGGCCAAACACGCCGGTGCACTGGCCGCGGCGGTGCCCGCGAACGCGAACGCAAACGCAATCCCACACGCACCCGCACACGCACCCGCACACCTACCTGCACACGCACACGCACACGCCGGCGTACCGACACTGGAAGCGCTGGGTTTTGAGCGCACCAACCTGCACCTGCTGAAACTGCCCAGCGGGCCGGCCGGTGGCCAGGAGCTGTTTGACGACTTCCTGCAGCGCATCGACCACTACGCCCAAACACGCGACCACCCGGCCGTCAAGGGCCCCAGCTACCTGAGCACGCACTTGCGCTTTGGCACCGTCAGCATCCGCCAGCTGGCGCGCGCCGCGCACGAACGCATGGTGGCCGGCAGCCGGGGCGCCGAGGTCTGGCTGTCTGAACTGATCTGGCGCGATTTTTATCACCAGATCCTGCACCACCACCCGCGTGTGGTGGGCCACGCTTTCAAGCCCGCGTATGACGCCATCAAGTGGGAACACGGCAAGGCCGCCGACGCGCGGTTTGCGGCCTGGTGCGAAGGCCGCACCGGCTATCCGCTGGTGGACGCGGCAATGGCGCAGATCAACCAGACCGGCTACATGCACAACCGCCTGCGCATGGTGGTCGCCAGCTTTCTGACCAAAGACCTGGGGCTGGACTGGCGGCGCGGCGAAGCCTACTTCGCGCTGCACCTGAACGACTTCGACCTGGCGGCCAACAACGGCGGCTGGCAGTGGGCGGCTTCATCGGGCTGCGACGCGCAGCCCTACTTCCGCATCTTCAACCCGGTCAGCCAAAGCCAGCGTTTTGACGCCGAAGGCAAGTTCATACGCCGTTACCTGCCGCAACTGGCCGAGCTGCCCGACGACGTGTTGCACGCGCCCTGGCAGGCGCGGCCGGTGGACCTGGCTGCAGCGGGTGTGGAACTGGGCAGAAACTACCCGTTGCCGGTGGTGGACCACGCCGCCGCGCGTGCCAGAACACTGCTGCGTTATGCGGTGGTGAAGGCGGGGTAGGAAGCTGTGCGTGCCGAAACGAAAACCGCCCTGCAAAGACCCCTGAAGTTCGCTTCAAGTTCAGCCCATGGGGTGGCCAGCCCTGCTGTGCAATAGGCAGGGTCGGCAACAACTCAACCTTGAGCTCCCAGTGGAGATCAAGCCCTGAGCCGCGTGGCCTGACTCACGTTCTGCCCTCAGGGGCTGGCCCCCGGGCTGTCGCGGCCCCGGGGGCCCTACACCGCCATCCCGGCCCGCACCCCACCCGCCGCATAACGCGCCACCAGGTGCAACAGTTCATCTTCGCCGTAGGGCTTGCCCAGGTAGTGGTCGGCGCCCAGCTCGGACGCATGCTCGCGGTGTTTGTGCGCGATGCGTGAGGTGATCATCACCACCGGCAAGTCGGCCAACGCCGCGTCGGCGCGCACATTGCGCAGCAGGTCAAAACCGTCCATGCGCGGCATTTCGATGTCAGACAGCAGGGCCACCGGCCGTTCACCGGCCAGCAGCCCCAGCGCTTCCAGGCCGTCTTTGGCGGTCACAACCCGGTAGCCCTCGCGCACCAGCAGCCGCTCGGTGGCGCGGCGCACGGTCAGCGAATCGTCCACCACCATCACCAGCGGCTGCAGGCGGCGCGGCGGCGCTGGCTGCAGCGCGGCACCCGCAGGCAGGCGCTGGCGCGCCAGTTCGGCCTGCGCACTGCGGATCTGCTCGCCATACACGGCCGCCAGCGCCACCGGGTTGTAGATCAGCGCCACGGCGCCTGAAGGCAACAGCGTAACGCCGGCCAGGCCGGGCACCCGCGCCAGTTGCGGGCCCACGTTCTTGACCACCACTTCCTGGTTGCCCACCACTTCTTCGACGTGCACCGCCACCCTTTGCGCGGCGCTGCGCACCACCGCAACAGACTGGCTGCGGCCATCAGCGGTGCTGCCCTGGATGCCGGCTTGCAGCAGCGCGGCCAGCCAGTAAAAAGGCAGCGCTTCGCCGTCCACGGCCAGGCTGTTGCTGGCATAAGCAGCCTGAATTTCGGCGGCCGGCACGCGCCGTATGCTTTCGATCAAGGTGCTGGGCACCGCCAGCACCAGACCTTCACAGCGCAGCATCACCACCTGCGTGACCGCCGTGGTCAAGGGCAACAACAGTTTGAAGCGTGTGCCCTTGCCGGCCATGGTCTGGGTTTCGATGCGGCCACCCATGGCAGTGACCTCGGCGCGCACCACGTCCAGGCCCACACCCCGGCCGGCGAGTTCGGTCACCACATCTGCGGTGGTGAAGCCGGGCTTGAAGATCAGCTGCGACAGTTCGGCCTCGGTGGGCGCGGCTTCAGCGGGCAGCAGGCGGCGTTCAATGGCGCGCTGGTGAATGCGCTGCAGATCGAGGCCGGCGCCGTCGTCGGCAATGTCCACCGCCACTTCGTTGCCCGACTGCGCCACCGCTATCGTCACCTGCCCCACCGCAGCCTTGCCCGCCGCCAGACGGTCGGCTTCGGCTTCCACGCCATGCGCCACGCAGTTGCGCAACAAATGTTCAAAAGGGCCGATCATGCGTTCCAGCACGCCACGGTCCAGCTCAATGGCGCCGCCCAGGATGTCCAGGCGCACCTGTTTGCCCGACTCTTTGGCGGCCTGCCGCACGGTGCGATAAAGGCGGTCGGCGGCGCTCTCAAATTCAACCATGCGCGTGCGCAGCAGGTCGTCCTGCAGGTCGCGCGTGAGCCGGCTTTGCGCGGCCAGCTGGTCTTCGGTGGACTGCAGCGTGCGCAGCAAACCGCGCTGCAGCGTGGCCACATCGTTGACCGACTCGGCCATGAAACGGGTCAGCTCCTGCAGCCGTGTGAAGCGGTCCATCTCCAGCGGGTCGAAGGCCTGGGCTGCGGCTTTGGCGGCTTCCAGGCGCGAACTGATCTGCGTTTCGGCCTGCACTTCGATGTCGCGCAACTGGCGGCGCATGCGGTCCAGGCTTTCGCCCAGTTCGCCCACGCCCGACTGCAGTTGTTTGACGTCGGCGTCGATGCGTGAACGTGCGATCGTTACCTCGCCGGCCTGGTTCAGCAAACGGTCCAGCAAAGCAGCGCGCACACGCACGCCGGCCGGGCCTTTGGCCGTGGGCTCGTCGCCGGCGCCGACGGCGGCGTCGCCGCGTTCAAACCGGCTCCAGTCCAGACGCGCGGGGTCAGTCGCTTGCACTGCGACCTCTGCGATTGCCGGTGGCGCGGCTGCAGACACCCCAGTGGACAGCACGGGGGGCAGGACGGCAGCGGTTGCGGCAGCGGTTGCGGCAGCGGTTGCGGCCGCAGCACCGACTGAAGAGTCAATGGCCGGCGCCGCTGCGGCGACGGCTGCGGCGACGGCTGCGGCGACGGCTGCGGCGACGGCTGGGGCGACGGCTGGGGCGTGTGCCGCGCTGCCGGCCGATGCAAACGGTTCTGCGATCGCAGCGAGCGGAACCGCCGCCGGCAACGAAGAGCCTGGCAGCGGCAATTCCAGCGCCCCAGCCTTGGTGTCTGGTGCCGCAGCGGGGCGGCGCAGTTGTTCCAGCTCTGACACCATGGTGTCGGCACGCGCCAGCAGCGGCAGCACATCGGCAGCGCGGATGGTTTCGCTGGCCGCCAGGTGTTCAATGGCCGTTTCCAGCCGGTGCGCCATTTCACCCAGTCGCATGGCACCGGCCAGGCGCGCACCGCCCTTGAAGGTGTGCAGCGTGCGCATGCAGGCCGCCGGTGGGTCTTCATCACCGGGCAGGTGCATCCAGTCGCGCAGACGGGCCTGCAGTTGCGGCAACAACTCGTCGGCTTCTTCGTCGAAGATCGGGAACAGCTCGAGGTCGATGCTGTCATTGATGTCGATGTCCTGGTCGTCGTCGAATGCGTCCTTGTTGGCACCGGTGGGCACCATGGCCGGCGGCGCCACCGTTGGCGTTTGCAGCAGCAGCGGCGCGGGCGCGGCGGCTGGGGCCGCTGTTGTGAAGGCTGCTGTGAAGGCTGTTGTGAACGTTGATGGCGAGGGCGTTTCAATCAGCGCCTCATCGAACCCCGGCTCCGGCTCCAGGCCTAACGTGCCATTTTCAGTGACATGTACCGGCGTCGGCAGCCGCTCGTGTTCAGCCAGGCGTTCACGCAAGACGGGCGGCACGTCACGCAGGAAACCGGCTGCGAACTGGTGCAGCAGGCGCCTGATTTCTTCGGCGGCGTCGCTGAAGAGTTCACTCTCACCGGGGCGGCCGGGGCCGGCGGCGTGTGAACGCATCAACGCGTGTTCCAGGGCGCGCGCCAGTGCCGACAGGTCGGCGCAGCCCACGGTGCCGGCGCTGCCAGCCAGCCCATGCGCCAGCGCCGCACAGCTCTGGGGCACCGCACGGATTTGATTTTCCAGCGCCCACTCGGCCAATTCGTTGACGAGTCGGCGCGACAGCTCATCGGCCTCATTGAGGAAGATGTTGAAGAGCGGAATGCCGATGCGCAGCGGGCCGATGCGTTTGTAGTTTTCTTCGTCGTCGGCGGCCAGCACCGGCGCTTCGGTGAGTGCTGTTTCTGCTGGTGCCAGTGGCACCACGGGCGACCGTGGTGCGTCGGCTGCGGGCGCATTGGCCGCCCGCGCGTCGGGTACGCGGGCCGCCTGCAGGCCCGCGCTGGCGGACGCGGCGACGCCCGCAGGCAACTCGGGCATGAACTCGGAGAAGGCGGCAAGATCGAGTTCAACAACCTCGCCTGCGGGCATGGCCACAACCGGAGCCGCGCTTGTGGTCGAGGTTGTGGCTGCATTTGTGGCTGACCTTGGGGCTGACTCTGGGGCCCAACTTGAGTCCACCTGTGCAGCATCAGCTTCGCCGGGGCCGGGACCGAGGTCAAACTCAAATTCCACCAGCGGCACCGCCCCCACGGGCGTGGCCGCCGCTGACGAAGAAGGCGGCAACGATGCAAACGCGGAGGCCACAGACAGCGACGCCGCTGCGGCGCCGGCAGCAGGCAGCCAGCCCGGCAGGTTCACCAACGACGCTGCAGACGGTAGACCAGACTGGGAAACAAGCGGCGCCAGAAGCGGCGCCAGAAGCGGCTGCACAAGCGGCTGCACAAGCGGCGCGACAAGCGGCGCGACAAGCGGCGCGACAAGCGGCTGCACAAGCGGCGCCACGAGCGGCGAACCAGGCGGCGAACCAGGCGGCGGCAACTCGCTGCCAGGCCCTTCCAGGTCGAGCTCGAAGTCGACCTCCATCTCAGCCGGCGCAGGCGCGGTGGCGGGCTCGGGCAGTCGCAGTTCCAGGTCGGCCGCGCTCGGCAGGTTGCTGACGCGTGCCGCCAGGCTGCTCAGCGCGGGGGCCGCCGCGGGGGCCGCCGCGATGGCTGGCGCGGCGCTAAAGCCTGCCGGCCCGCCGCGGGCTGCAGGCGCAATGGCCAGCAGCTTGCCGTGCAGGCGCAAGGCATCGGCGGCCTGCACCACCGCGTGGGCCTGGTGGCCACGGTCCCCACCGGCCTCGATGGCATCGGTCCAGGCGCGCAGATAAGCCAGCGCTTCGCGGCTCAGCCGCACCAGCGCTTCGTCAGGCACCGGCGACTGCGCGATGCGCACGTTGTACAGCTGCTCGCAGGCCCAGGCGGCGGCACCAAAGTCACGCAGGCCGACCATGCGGGCGCTGCCTTTGAGGGTGTGGAAGGCGCGCCGGATGGTGGTCATGTCGGCCGCTGCAGCACCGTCAGCGCCCGGCGCCGGCGGCAAGGCTTGCAGGGCCTGCTCGATAACTTCACGCGCTTCTTCGATGAAGATGTCGCGCATCTCGGCATCGTCTTCCAGGCCGGTGCCGCCCTCGGGCGTGGGCTTGGGTGCCGGCACCGGGCGTTCAGCGGGCATGGGCAGCAGCGCGGGCGTGGTGACCTCGGTGACCGCACGCACCAGCGCACTTCGGATGGCCCGGCTGCTGGCCGGGTCGGTGCTGTCGCGCAGGCCTCGCTGAGCCTGGTTGAGCAAACGCACCAGGTCGGCACGGTCAGCCGCCACGGCCTGCTGGGCCACCATCTCGATGCTGGGCAGCAATTCGTCGTCGCCCAGGTTGGGCTGCGCAGCTTCAGCGGCCAGCGCCTGCAGCCGCACCAGCAGCTTGCCGTCCACCGCCAAACCGGACGGCACGGACGCCGGCACGGGGCTGCCGGCCGGTGGCGGCGCAGGCCGGCTGGCGGCGTGCGGCAAAGGCGCGGCTGCCGGCACGACGCGCTTCGACAGCGGCTCCGCGTCGGCGGGCTCGGCGGGCGCGTTCACTTCAACACGCGCCGCCGGCGCGTTCACTTCAACACGCGCCGCCGGCGCGTTCACTTCAACACGCGCCGCCGGCGCGTTCAGTTCAACACGCGCCGCCGGCGCGTTCAGTTCAACACGCGCCGCCGGCGCGTCAGCCGCGGGCAGCGCATCCAGCTCGTCAAAAGCCGACACGCGCTCGCGCAGGCCCATGGTGGCGCTCAGGCTGCCGGTGCGGGCGTCGAAGCTGAACAGCGCTTTCGCCAACTGCGGCTGCACGCTCAGCATGTCGATCAAGAAGCTGAGTGCGCCCAGGTTGTCGGCCAGCCGGTTGAAGGTGCTGTTGCGCTGCAACTGCTGCGCCGGCTGCGTGCTGAAGTCGGTCTGCAACAAGGCTTCGACGTCGTCACGCATGTGCAGCACGGCTTGTGAGGCGTGCTCCATGCCCAGCACCGACAACACGCCGCGCATCGACGCCAGCTGGCCGGGCACGGCCACGATGGGCGTGGTGTCGGCGGGCTGCCTGAAAAACTGGTCGATCTGCTTTTCAACCTCGGACAGCGAGGCCCGCAACTCGTGCACCACGCTGCCCATGGTCTGGCGGTCGCTGACGCGGCGGTAGAGTTCCTCCATCCACCCTTCCAGTGGCTTCTGGGCCGCGCCAGAGCGCACCTGGTCCACGCGCTCAGCGAGTTGCTGCACCCGCTCGGGCAGGTCCACCTGGTCGAGCTCGCCATCTTCAAGCGCAGCGTCGATGTACAGGAAAGCGGTGGCCACTTCCATCGCCAGCCCCGGCGGCGGCGGGGCCAGCGTGGCGGCGGTTTGTGCGGCGGCCAGGCTCAGTGCGTGGGCCAGCGTGTCGCCCAGCGGAAACAGCTTTTGCAGCGACTCGCCCACCAGCGCAAACTGCTCCATCAGGTTCGACAGCCGGTGTTGTTCGTCACCGGCCACCGCCGCCCAGGTGTCTTTGGCCGCCGCCACCCGGCGTTTGGCCGAAGCCAGCAGCGCCGGGTCGTGCAGGCCCAGGCGCATGCGGCCGTAGTCGTGCGTGAGCAGGCCTTCCAGCTGCCACGCCTTGCGCACCGCAGCCAGCCGCGGTGACGGCCGATCGGCCAGCGGATGCCTGGCATGCACACAGAAGAAGATCAAATCCTGCGCGAGACGGTCAGACAGGCCCAGCTGGCCTCGTGCACTGGCGCGCAGTTGCGCCAGCAGCCGCGAAGCCACGCGTTTGGTGTGGCCGTCATTGGCCAGCAGCCCGTTGGCCAGGGCTTCATACACCGCAGCGGCGCTTTGCCACAGGCCGGCCAGCCCATGCTCGCCTGGCTGCTGCGCGGCGCCCGCGGCCAGGTCGGAGCACAGTTTGCTCATGCGCAGGCAGGTGTTGCGGCCGGGCTCACGCATGAGGCCGAGCACCAGTGACTCCATCTCGCTGCGCGCGGCGTCGTCGGCGCGGCGCGGCACATCGGTGGGCAGCAGCGCCGGTCCGGCGCCGCTGCGCAGCCGCTCCAGCCAGGCCGCGCTGTCGTAGTGCCACAGGTCTGCCGGGTGCACCCGCTCGGCACCGGCCAGCAGCATCGCTTTTTCGTACTGGGGAAACAGCGCCACCGGCGACACCGGCTTGCCCGCCAGGTGGCGGCCCAGGTAGTCGAGCAGCGCAAAACAGACACGCTCCACGGCGTCCACCGCCGCTGCGCTGGCTGCCGTGGGCTTGGCGATCATGCGCTGCACCAGGCTTTCGGCCGCGCGCAGCACCTGGGCGGCCGCTGGCATGTCCACCAGTTCCAGCGCGCCCACGCCTTGGTGCAACTGCGCACGCGCGCCGCGCAGCACGGCCGGTTCCACGGCATCCAGGTCGCTCAGGCGCGCGTTGTCGGCGTCACGCAGATAGCGGCGCAGCGTTTTGTTGGCCACCTCCAGTGAACGCTTCAGCTCGGCATGCACCCAGGCCACGGCGCTCAGGTCGTCGGGGGCCAGCAGGCCATGCCGGGGCTGCCGCTGCACATGCGCGCTCTGCATGCCACTGCGGCTGCTGGCGTTTCTGGGGTCGGCTGCGTCCATGCGGGGAAGGTCCTGGATCGGGGTCACGGTCAGACCGTCAGTGGGGATGTCTGTCTGATTTGGGGCAGCACCCCGCATCAGAGATGTATTTGAAACCATTCATGACACGCGGCGCTGCCGCGCATCATCGAAGTTAGGCAATCTTGAAGCGGGCCACCGATGTGCTGAGTTCCTGCGCCATGTTGGACAGGTCACGCACCATCTGCGCCGTGGAACGGGTGCCGTCTGAAGTTTGCTCGGTAACGGCAAAGATGTGCTGAATGTTGGCGGCCACCAGGTTGGCCGAACGGGCTTCGCGCAGCGCTTCGTCAGAGATGCGGCCAATCAGGTCGGCCAGCTCCCGCGTTACGCGGTCGATGTCACCCAGCGCGGTGCCAGCGGCGTCAGAAAGGCGCGCGCCTTCCACCACACCCTGCGTGCTGCGCTCCATCGCACCCACCGCATCCTGGGTGTCGGTCTGGATGGTGCGCACCAGAGCAGAAATCTGCCGCGTCGCGTCGGCGGACCGCTCGGCCAGCCGCTGAACCTCCTCTGCCACCACCGAGAAGCCGCGCCCGGCCTCACCCGCCGAGGCGGCCTGAATGGCGGCGTTGAGCGCCAGCACATTGGTTTGTTCGGTGATGTCGGAGATCAGCTCGGTGATTTCGCCAATCTCCTGCGATGATTCCCCCAAACGCTTGATGCGTTTCGAGGTGTCCTGAATCTGGTCGCGGATTGCATTCATGCCGCCAATTGCATTCTGCACCGCATGCAGTCCCGATTCCG
>JAYUPP010000417.1:0-7191 GCA_043760045.1 Betaproteobacteria bacterium | reverse complement strand
GCTGGAGCTGCAGCGCGCCGAAGAAACCGCCGTGGTGGCCTACAAAAAACGCCTCATCGATTACCTCGAGCGTTTCATCGGCGACCTGGTGCAACGCTCAGAGCGCATCGCGCAATTGATAGCCACGCTGCGCGGCCGCGTGGACCCGGTGCTGTGGCAGGTGGCCGAACGCGAAGCCGGCGATGCGGCGCCGGGTGAAGACGATGCCGGCCGCGCTGCCGAACAGGGCCGGCGCTGGCGCGACTGGCGCGCACGCTGGCTGGGCCTGTGCGCCTGGTTCGCGCCCGGTGGCGCCGACGGCCACCAGCCGCCACAGGCCGAGCTGCTGCGCTCGCGCGCCCGGGCCGCCATTCCGCAGCTGCTGGCCGCCGTGGCTGCTGTGAATGAACGCCGCAGTGGGCGCAGCGACCGCTCGGCCGACTTCCGCGCGCTCGCCGGCTGGTTTGCCGCCTGCGCTGACGACGATGAGGGCCACCGTTTGGCGCGCGCGGCCTTTGCGCTGCAACCGGCTCGGCACCTGGCGTTGAACCCGGCGTCAGACCACATGACGGACGCGCTCACCGGCGAGATCACAAACGAGACCAGCGACGCCACCACTCCCTGGGCTTCGGCACCGCCGCTGGTGGTGCCCCCGCGCCTGCGCCAGCAGGGCCGGGCCAGCCCGCGCGGCCCGCAGCCACGCGCCAGGCTGCGCGACGCCGAACGCAGCCAACTGGCCACGCTGATGCATGAAGAGTCACGCCAGATTGAAGCCGCGCGGCTGCGGCTGGCCCAGGGCCGGCCGCTGCAGTTGTCGACGTTGGGCCCTTTGGACGACGCCGAGTTCGGCCTCTTCCTGACGCTGCTGGGCGATGCGCTGGCCGAGCAGTCTGGCCCCGACGCACCGGTCGAACGCGACAGCGGCGATGGCCTGTTCCGCATCCACCTGCAACCGCTGGAAGCGGACACGCAGGCCCGCATCCGCACGCCGCAAGGCACGTTCGCCGGCCGCGACCACCTGCTGACGATCACCGCGGCGCATTGATGGCTGCAGTCCACACTGCTGCCAACCCGGTCGCCAGCCCCGCCGTCAGCCCACCCGCCACCGACAGCCAGCGCATCGTTCAGCAGCAGCGCCTGCAGCAGCAAGACGAACTGCAGCAAGCCACACGCGCGCTGCTGATGTGCCCGCTGATGGGCGGCGCGCATCCGGCGTTGACACTGGTGCGCCGGCACGCCGAACCCCTGCGCAACTGGTTCCAGCGCGAAGCCGGCTGGCAGCTGGCGGTGGAACGTGATGGCGCCCGCTTGTACAAGCTGCCCGCCGACCTGGACGACACCACGCGCGGCCTGCCGCGCTACGACCGCCAGCGCTACGTGCTGCTGTGCCTGGCCTGCGCGGTGCTGGAGCGTGCCGAAAGCCAGATCAGCCTGCGCAGCCTGGGTGAACGGCTGCTGCTGCACGCTGCCGACCCGGCGCTGGCCGCGCGCGGCTTTGTCTTCACGCTGCAAAGCCACAGCGAACGCCGCGCGCTCGTCACCGTTTGCCAATCCCTGCTTGAGATGGACGTGCTGCAACGGGTGGCCGGCGACGAAGACGGCTACGTACAAGGCCTGGCGCCGCAGCAAGCTGACGTGTTGTACGACGTGCATCGGCGCCGCCTGGCCGGCGTGCTGGCCGCCGTGCGCGGGCCCTCCAGCTGGGCGGCCGACGAGGCGCCGGCAAGCCTGCAAGAACGTCTGCTGTCGCTGGTGCAGGGTCTTGTACCCGACCATGACGAAGCCCGCCGCACGGCCGTGCGGCACCGCCTGGCGCGGCGGCTGCTGGACGACCCTGTTGTTTACTTGCGCGATCTGAACGACGCCGAACGCGCCTATTTCGTCAACCAGCGCGGCGCGATGGCGGCGCGGCTGGCCGAAGGCAGCGGGCTGCACATCGAGCACCGCGCCGAAGGCTCGGCACTTACCGACGACAGCACCGAGTGCAGCGACGTGCTGCTGCCGGCGGAAGGCACCGATGCCCATGCCACGCTGCTGGTGGCCGAGCATCTGGCAGGCCTGGTGCGCGCGCAGACCACACCTGCCGCCGTCCCGGCAGCGGCCGTCGCCGCGTTCCTGGCTTCGGTGCGCGACACGCAGGGCCGTTACTGGCGCAAGCAGGCACGCGAGCCCGGCGGCGAGCACGAGCTGGCCGCACTGGCACTGCAGCGTTTGGCGCAACTGGGCTTGCTGCGAAAACAGGGCGACGCGGTGCTGCCGCTGCCCGCCGTGGCGCGTTACCGACTGGGCACGCTGCGCACCGAACCGTCATTGCCGACGCAGGCCTCGCTGGTGTGACCGCCGCCCCAACGCTTCTTTCAGTCGCCGCCCCTCAAGCGGGCGTGCCTGTGCCTTCAGGTGGCCGCGCGGCAGTCATGTGGAAACCTTCCATGAGCCGGGGCGTTGCCCCACATCATGAAAGTTAGCATGGCGCTGCCCGAACCCACCAAAACACGCTGGCAGCCCTTGCGCCTGGGTCTGGTGGAAATGTTCCGCTACGACAGCGAGGAATTCTGGTTCCGCGACGGCCACCTGCTGCTGCGCGGCAACAACGGCACCGGCAAAAGCAAGGTGCTGTCGCTGACGCTGCCGCTGCTGCTGGACGCCAACCTGCGCTCGTCGCGTGTTGAGCCCGACGGCGACCCGGGCAAAAAAATGGCCTGGAACCTGCTGCAGGGCGACACCTACGAGCGCCGCACCGGCTACAGCTGGGTCGAGTTTGGCCGCCTGGGTGACGACGGTGTGGCGCGTTATCTGACGCTGGGGCTGGGGCTGCACGCGGTGGCAGCACGGGCGCAGCAGCTTGACGCCTGGTATTTCATGGCCGAGACCAGCGCCGAAACGCGCACCGGCACCGGCACCCGCACCGGCACCGGCACCGAAAACACGGCCGAAACTGCTGTCGAAACGGGTGTCAAAACCGTTGTCAAAACCGTCGTCAAAAGCGGTGCCAACGGCGCGCGCCTGGGCCGCGACTGGTGGCTGCTCTCCGGCCAGGCACCCGTGCCCGGCCGCGAGCCGCTGCGCCAAATGTTTGCCGAGGGCCGGGCCGGCAGCGCGCAGGTGTTTGAGCATGCCCATGCCTACCGCCGCGCGGTTGACGAGCGGCTGTTCCAGCTCGGCCAGCGCCGTTACGACGCGCTGCTCGACACGCTGATTCAGCTACGCCAGCCGCAGCTGTCGCGCCGGCCTGATGAGAAGCTGCTGTCGGCGGCGCTCACCGAATCGCTGCCGCCGCTGCCGCCCGAGTTGCTGGCCGACGTGGCCGACGCGCTGGGCCAGCTTGAAGAGCTGCGCGCCGAACTCGAACGCGCGCAGCGTTTGTTGCAGGCCGTGCAAACCTTTGACCTGCGCTACCGCTTGTATGCCGGCATGGCCAGCCGGCGCCAGGCGCGGCTGGTGCGCCAAGCGCAGACCGAGTTCGACCACGGCAGCCGCGCGCAGAACGACGCGCTGGCGCTGCAGACCGCAGCGCGCGAAACCGCACAGCTGACCGCCCAGCGCCATGGCAACGCCCAGACCTTGCTGGCCGGCTCGCGCCACCGGCACGAAACCCTGCTGGCCGACCCGCGCAACAGCGACGCCGTGCGTTTGCAGGAGGTCGCCACCCAGGCGCGCCGCACCGACGCCGACCGCGCCCAGGCCGAACGTGATGCCAGCACCGCGCAGACACGCGCTGCGCAAGACGCTGCCGACCTGCGGCAGGCGCAACAGGCGGTGGCGGCGGCGGGCCAACGGCTGCTGGAGACACGCACGCAGGTGTTGGCGCTGGCCACCGAACTCGGCATGCCTGCGGCGCTGCAAAAGCATGTGCTCGTCGCCGGCGCTAACGTCGCTAACGTCGCTAACGCCGCTGACGCCGCTAACGCTACTGACCCCGCTGACGCCGCGCTGCAGGCTGCCGACCCCAGCCTTGATCTTGACAACGCGCGCCGTGAACTGCTGACCTTGCCAGCCCGCCGCAGCGAAGACCTGCGGCTGGTGCGCCAACGGGTCAGCGAAGCCGAGACCGCGCGCGACCGCCTGCTGCCGCTGCGCGACGCGCTGGCCGAGCGCCGCGCCGAGGTTGAGGGAACAAGCGAACTTCAAGTGTTGTGCGAAGCGCAGATCGAACAGCAAACCCAGGCCCACGAGCAGGCCTGGGCCACGCATCTGCAGGCCTTGCAAGTGCTGCAGGTGCCCGACGCCGAAGGCCTGCTGCAGGCGCTGGCATCGTGGACGCCGAATCCTGAAGGTGAACACCCCTTGCAGGCCGCCCTGCAAGATGCACAAGGCCGCGCCACCGAACAGCTGGCGCAGGCGCAAGCTGCGCTGGCCGCGCAGCAGCGTGCGTTGCAGGCCGAAACAGCGCTGCAGGAAGCCGAAGCACAGCGCCTGCGCAGCGGCAGCTTCACGCCGCCGGCAACAGCACCTTGGCGCGCTGCCGGCTCGCGCAGCGCCGGGCTGCCCGGTGCGCCGCTGTGGCAGCTGGTGGACTTTGCGCCCGAACTGCCCGCCGCCGACCGTGCCGGGTTGGAAGCGGCTTTGCTGGGTGCTGGCCTGCTGGACGCCTGGGTCACGCCCGACGGCGCGCTGCTGCCGGCCACCGATGCCGCCGCCTGGCTGGACGCGCAGTGGTTGCTGCGCCCTGCGCGCCCCAGGCAGCCACTGTCACGCTGGCTGCAGCCCGATACTGCACAGACCAGCGCCGTGCCCACCGCCACTGTGGCCGGCCTGCTGGCTGCAGTGGCCTGCGCACGCGCCGATGAACCCGCAGCCGAAGCCTGGGTGGCGCCCGACGGCCGCTTTCGAATCGGTGGCCTGGCCGGCCGCGCCGCGCTGGTCACTGCGCGCCACATCGGCCATGCCGCGCGGGAAGCGGCGCGGCTGCAGCAGCTGGCCGCCGTCAACCAGCGGCTGCAAGTGCTGGCCGCTGAAGTGAGCGGCGTCACCCGGAAGCTGGCCGAACTGCAACAACAGCGTGCCCTGGCACTGCACGAGTGGCGCAGCGCCCCCAGCGGCAACGCCCTGCAGCAGGCCCATCAGGCTGCCCTGGCTGCCGGCCGCGCGTTGACGCAGGCCCGCCAGCGCGAGGCCGATGCCGACCTGCGCTGCCGCAACGCCGAAACCCAGTCCCGTGTTGCCCAAGCCCGGCTGCAGGCCGACGCTGCCGACCTGCGCTTGCCCACCGAGCGCGCCGCGCTCGACGCGGTGGAACGCGGCCTGCACCGCTGCGTGGAAGCGCTGCATGCCCTGGTCAGCGCCACCCGCGAGCTGCGCGGCGCCTGGCCGCTGCAGACGCGGCAGCGCGCCCGCGCCGACGAATCGGGCCAGCGGCTGCAACAAGCGCTGCGGGTGCGCGAGGAACGTGCTGAACGGGCCGAGGAAGCGCGTGCGCGCCTGGCGGTGCTGGAGTCGGTGGTGGGCAAAGGCGTGGCTGAACTGCAGCACATGCTGGCCCGTGCAGTGGCTTTGGTGCAGCGCCTGCAAGGCACCGAAAAGCGCCTGGCTGACAGTCTGCGTGTAGCCACCGCCGCCAGTGCCGTGGCTGACGAACAAACCAGCAGCGCCGCTCAACGCCTGGCCGTGGCCGCCGCGCAGCGGCTGCACGAGACCCAGGCGCTGCGCCAGTTTGCCGCCACCGGCCTGCTGGCTTCAGGCCTGGCCGGCCAGCCGCTGGCTGCTGAACTGACCGACCCGGCCGAGCCCTGGGGCATCGACGCCACGTTGACGCTGGCGCGCCGCATCGAACACGCTCTGGCCGGCTTGAACGACGGCGCCGAGGCCTGGAAACGCGGCCAGGACCAGATGAGCCAGGACTTCCAGGAACTGCAGCGCGCGCTGTCAGCGCTGAACGCGCAGGCCAGCGCGCAGCCGAATGACTTTGGTTTTGTCGTGCACCTGCAATGGCAGCAGAAGTCGCGCCGCCCCGACGAGCTGGCCACCCTGTTGCAGGCCGACGTGGCAGCCCAGCAGGGCCTGCTGTCGGCGCAGGAACAGGCCGTGCTGGAAAACCATCTGCAGGCCGAGATTGCGACGCAGGTGCAGACGCTGATGCGCGGCGGCGCCCAGCGCGTGGCGGCCATCAACAGCGAACTGCAACTGCACCCCACCAGCACCGGTGTGAAGTTTCGGCTGCAGTGGCAGGCGCTGCCCGAAGGCCAGGGTGCGCCGGCAGGCCTGCACGCCGCACGCGAGCGCCTGCTGCAAACCCATTCCGGCCTGTGGAGCGCCGAAGAGCGCCGTGCCTTTGGTGCCCTGCTGCAGCAGTGCATCAACAACGAAAGGCGCCAGGCCGACACCGGCACGCTGCACGAACAGCTGACGCGTGCGCTGGACTATCGCCAGTGGCACCAGTTCCGGGTCGAACGCTGGCAAGACGGGCAGTGGCGCCGCCTGTCGGGCCCGGCGTCCAGCGGCGAACGTGCACTCGGGCTGACGGTGCCGCTGTTCGCTGCGGTGGCCACCTTCTACAGCACCACACCCACGGCGCCGCGCCTGATCTTGCTGGACGAAGCCTTTGCCGGCATCGACGACGCGGCACGCGCCCACTGCATGGCACTGGTGCGCGAGTTCGACCTCGACTTCGTCATCACCAGTGAACGCGAGTGGGGTTGTTACGCCGCGCTGCCGGGTGTGGCCATCTGCCAGCTGCAGCGCCGCGAGGGCATCGACGCCGTGCACGTGTCGCGCTGGGTGTGGGACGGCACAGCGCGCCGCCCCGACGCAGCGCCGGGCCCGCGCCTGGCGCCGGCGGGGGTGGTAGAAGCAGCGCTAGAGGCGACGGGAGCGGTGTTGAATGGCCTCGTCTGAAGCCCAGGCCCGGCTGCACCAGCTGCTGGGCGGCGCCGCTCTGCTGCCCCTGCGCCTGCGCCTGCGCAAAGCCTGCGCAGACGCCGCGTCAGGCGAAGAACCCACCCTGCTGCGCCTGGCGGCGCTGGCGCCACACGAGGCTGAGATTCTGCAGACCCTGAGCGGGCGCACGCCGCGCGCCACACGGTCCATTCAACTCGATCTGACCGCACTCGGCACCCGCTTGCGCGAGGCCGGCCTGGCCACCAGCCTGCGCGACGCACTGGAAGCGCTGGACGGCCCCATCGCCCTGCGGCACGAACGCTGTGCGCTCGGCGCACGCTGGGCCGCTTTGGCTGACGCGGCACCGCACCCGGCACTGGCCGCGCTGCTGGCCCAGCC
>JAYUPP010000416.1:0-2831 GCA_043760045.1 Betaproteobacteria bacterium | reverse complement strand
CGCCGGTGCCCACTGCGGTGCTGTCGCCGACGATCAGCAGCCGCCGCGCCGGTTGCGCCAGCGGCTGCTGCAGCGGTTCACTGGCGCGTGCCAGCGCGGCCGCCTGCTGCAGCCGCCACACCGCACAGCCCGCGACCAGGGCCGTGCCCAGCAGCACAGCGGCCAGCACCACGCGCTTGCCGGTGATGCCGTGTGCACGGCTGCGCATCACCAGCACCGCAGGCCACGCGGGCCGGCTGCTGGAGGTTGCGCCGGGCCCGGCTGACGCGGTGCGGTGGCGTGCTCGCAGGGTGTGCTGTGCATGGTTCAGGGCTCGCGTTTTGCGCATCGCCGCCGGCGCCGAACCGGAATGCTTTGCAGGAAGTTTTGCAGGAATCTCGAAAACATCTTCTGCTGGGCCGAGGCAGCGTTTTACGTTCACCTCGTCTGCGGCTCGCCTGGCGGGTCGATTCACCCGCGTTGGCGTGCCCCTGTGCAGGCAGAGCTGGCCTGTGAACCAGCAGGCGCGTGAACATGGCAACGGTGCCGGCACGGCACGGGGCTTGCGTCAGCGGCTTGTCAGCAGGCAATCGAAGTGCCCGCCCCTGGATTGATTCAGTCTCGCCCGACGAGGATATTTGCATGCCCTCCATGAACCTTCGCGCCGACCACCGCCAGAGCCAGACGATGTCACCCCGGCTGCAGCACGCGGTGCGCTTGCTGCAGATGTCGTCGCTGGACTTTTCGGCCCTGGTGCGCGACTCGCTGGGCAAAAACCCCTTTCTCGAAGCTGCGGACGGCGACGTCGATGGCAGCGGCGATGAACGCGTTTTTGCCGGCGGCTTGCATGCGCTTCACGAAACCCGGGTTGACGGGGTTGCGGCGCAGCCCGCCAGCACCGCCGACCGCGCCGCTGCTGCTGCGCTGGAGTCCATAGACGCGCCAGTCCGCCGCGACGACGCGGCCGCAAGCAGTGACGATGCTGAAGACAATTACAGCGACCGCGACCCGTGGCTGGCCGATGGCGCAAGCAGCAGTGGCAGCAGCAGCAGCAGCGGCAGCAGCGGCAACAGCGCCGAAGACAGCGGCCGCTCGGCGTTGGACATGATGGCGTGCGAACCGGCGCTGAACAGCCATCTGCACGGCCAGCTGAACCTGCTGCACCTGTCGCCGCGTGAGCTGGCACTGGCACGCACGCTCGTTGAGTCGCTCGACGACGACGGTTACCTGCGCACGCCGCTGCAAGAGTTGCAGGCCGTGACCGCGCTGCACCCGCCCGCCACGCTGCTGGACATGGAAATGGCGCTGGCCTGTGTGCAGTCGCTCGAACCCGCCGGCGTGGCTGCGCGCACGGTGGCCGAATGCCTGCTGCTGCAACTGCCCGCCATCAGCTGCCCGCAGATGCGAAAGCTGGCCGAGCGCATCGTCACCGGCCACCTGCAAGCGCTGGCCAGCCGCGACCTGGCCGGCCTGGCGCGCCAGCTGGGTGAGCCGCTGGCCGTGGTGGACGCGGTGTGCAAGCGCATCCGCCATCTCGACCCCCGGCCCGGCTGGCGCCTGGGCCCGTCGCAGGTGGCTTATGTGGTGCCCGATGTGGTGGTGAAAAAGCTGCGCGGCGTGTGGGCTGTGCAGCTGAACCCGGCCGTGGTGCCGCGGGTGCGGCTGAACCACGGCGTTGTGCAGCTGTTCCAGCGCCACCGCACGCCCGCCCACACTGAGCTGGGCAGCCACCTGCACGAGGCGCGCTGGACGCTGCGCAACGTGGAGCAACGCTTCGCCACCATCCTGGGCGTGGCCGAAGCCATCGTGCAGCGGCAGAAGAGCTTTCTGGAATACGGTGCGATGGCGATGAAGCCGCTGGGTTTGAAGGAAATTGCCGATGCCGTGGGGGTGCATGAAAGCACGGTCTCGCGCGTCACCAGCAACAAATACATGGCCACGCCCAGCGGCGTTTTTGAACTCAAGTATTTTTTCAGCCGCGCCATGGTCACGGCCAGTGGCGGTGCCTGTTCGGGCACCGCCATTCGCGGCTTGATCAAAGACATCATCGAAGCCGAAAGTGCCGCGATGCCGCTGTCAGACGTGGCAATCGCCCGTCAACTGGCGCAGCAAGGCCTGGTGGTGGCGCGGCGCACGGTGACCAAGTACCGCCAGCTGCTGAAGATCGATGCCGTAGAGCGCCGGCGCAGGCTGTGCTGAATGCGGTCGCAAGGGCGGCGCAGCGTTCTGGCGTAGGCCACAGCCGACAACGGGCAGCGCTTTTCACCGACAGGCAGATCAACCGCAGAAGCCTACTGTTGGGTTTCACGGGCGGCAACGGTGCCGGCCGCATTACTGGTCCTTACCAGAGGAGTTAGAGCGATGAATTCCAACCAGGTCAAAGGCGCTGTCAAAGACGTTGCAGGCAAAGTGCAGCGCAAGGCAGGCGAAGTTGTGGGCAGCACCGAACAGCAGGTGAAAGGCGCCGTCAATCAAGCCGAGGGCAAGGCGCAGAAGGCTTTGGGCGACGCGCAAGAAGCCGGCAAAGACGGCGCGCGCAACAGCCGCCGTCCAGCGCCCTGATGCTGCGCGGGTGACCTCGCGCGGCACCCGTTCGGCTAGCGCGCGCTGTTGCGGTGTCCGTTGCGGTGCCGGTTGCGGCGCCAGCCGCAGGGCTGCCGGTGCGAACCACCGGCAGCCCACCCAAGCCGGCAGCGCCCACCCAGTGGCGCGACCGGCATTTTTTCGTTGGCGCTGAGGAAAACCCTGTGGCAGCAGATGGCGTGTGCAGCAGCTTGCAAAGCGACCTCGGTTTGGCGGCGTTGCAAGGCGCAGCATCCACGTGGAATGAGCAGGGCCTCGGCAGCGCAGAC
>JAYUPP010000415.1:0-7203 GCA_043760045.1 Betaproteobacteria bacterium | reverse complement strand
CGGCATGACACGCATGCCCAAGGTGCAAGACACCGTCAAGGAATTCTTCGGCAAAGAGCCGCGCAAAGACGTGCTGCTGCTGGACGTGACACCGCTTTCCCTGGGCATTGAAACGCTCGGCGGTGTGATGACGAAGATGATCAAGAAGAACACAACCATCCCAACCAAGTTTGCGCAGACCTTCAGCACCGCCGACGACAACCAACCGGCTGTGACGATCAAGGTTTATCAGGGCGAACGAGAGCTCGCCACCGGCAACAAAAGCCTGGGTGAATTCAACCTGGAAGGCATCCCGCCGGCACCACGCGGCCTGCCGCAAATCGAGGTGGCTTTTGACATCGACGCCAACGGCATCCTGCACGTCAGCGCCAAAGACAAAGGCACCGGCAAGGAAAACAAGATCACCATCAAGGCCAACTCGGGCTTGATGGTGATTTTGTTTTCTTTGCCGGTGCCTTTGTCTTTGGCACTGACGTGCAGGATGCCGTTGGCGTCGATGTCAAAAGCCACCTCGATCTGCGGCAGCCCGCGGGGCGCCGGCGGGATGCCTTCCAGGTTGAATTCACCCAGGCTCTTGTTGCCGGTGGCGAGTTCTCGTTCACCCTGGTAGACCTTGATCGTCACGGCCGGCTGGTTGTCATCGGCGGTGCTGAAGGTCTGCGCAAACTTGGTCGGGATGGTGGTGTTCTTCTTGATCATCTTCGTCATCACACCGCCCAGGGTTTCAATGCCCAGGGAGAGCGGCGTCACGTCCAGCAGCAGCACGTCTTTGCGGTCACCACCCAGCACTTGGCCCTGAATGGCGGCGCCCACGGCCACCGCTTCGTCGGGGTTGACGTCTTTGCGCGGCTCTTTGCCGAAGAATTCCTTGACGGTGTCTTGCACCTTGGGCATGCGCGTCATGCCGCCGACCATGATGATGTCGTCGATCTCCGACAGCTTCACGCCAGCGTCTTTGACGGCGATCTTGCAGGGCTCGATGGTGCGTGCAATCAACTCGTCCACCAGGCTTTCCAGCTTGGCGCGTGTGAGCTTGATGTTCAGATGCTTCGGGCCGGTGGCGTCGGCCGTGATGTAGGGCAGGTTGACGTCGGTCTGCGTGCTGTTCGACAGTTCAATCTTGGCTTTTTCAGCGGCCTCTTTCAGGCGCTGCAGGGCCAACACGTCTTTCGTCAGGTCCACGCCTTGATCTTTTTTGAACTCGGCGACGATGAAGTCGATGATGCGCTGGTCGAAGTCTTCGCCGCCCAGGAAGGTGTCGCCGTTGGTGGACAGCACTTCAAACTGCTTTTCGCCGTCGACGTCGGCAATCTCGATGATGCTGATGTCAAACGTGCCGCCGCCCAGGTCATACACCGCAATCTTGCGGTCGCCCTTGCCGTGTTTGTCCAGGCCAAACGCAAGCGCTGCTGCGGTGGGTTCGTTGATGATGCGTTTGACGTCCAGGCCGGCAATGCGGCCGGCGTCTTTGGTGGCCTGGCGTTGGCTGTCGTTGAAGTAGGCCGGCACGGTGATGACGGCTTCGGTGACTTCTTCGCCGAGATAGTCTTCGGCGGTTTTTTTCATCTTGCGCAGCACTTCGGCCGACACCTGCGGCGGCGCCATCTTCTTGCCGCGCACTTCCACCCAGGCGTCGCCGTTGTCGGCTGCCGCTATCTTGAAGGGCATGAGGCCGATGTCCTTCTGCACTTCCTTTTCGCTGAACTTGCGGCCAATCAGGCGCTTCACCGCATACAGCGTGTTGCGCGGGTTGGTCACGCTCTGGCGCTTGGCGCTGGCGCCCACCAGAATTTCGCCGTCGTCCTGGTAGGCAATGATGGACGGCGTGGTGCGTGCACCTTCGCTGTTTTCAATCACCTTGGTGGTGTTGCCTTCCATCACAGCCACGCAGGAATTGGTGGTGCCGAGGTCGATGCCGATGATCTTGCCCATGTCGTTGTTCTCCGGAGAAATTAAAATTTGATGTGGCTTTAGGTGAGGCTTCAGTTGTGGATCACTTCGGCCAATTCAAGGCTGCGAAGCACAACGCACCCGAGCCGAATTCAAGCCGCGCCGGCCACCGTGACAAGCGCCGGCCGCAGCACGCGGTCAGCAATCAGGTAGCCCTTTTGCAGCACCATCACCACCGTACCCTGCTCTTGCTGTGCCGGCACCACGCTGATGGCCTGGTGCTGGTGGGGGTCGAACTTGGTGCCCGCAGGTGGGTTGATGGCCAGCACCTTGTTGCGCTCCAGCGCCTGGTTCAACTGGCGCAGCGTGGCGTGCACGCCTTCCAGCAGCTGTTCGGGGGTGGCGTTTTCTATGGCTATGGCCGCTTCCAGGCTGTCCTTCACCGGCAGCATGCTGTCGGCAAAACCTTCAATTGCAAATTTGCGCGCTTTGGAAATTTCTTCTTCTGAGCGGCGGCGCGTGTTTTCGGCCTCGGCTTTGGCACGCAAGAACGCGTCTGAGAGCTCGGTGTTTTTGGCCTGCAGCGCGGCCATTTGCTGTTCAGCGCTGGGGGCGGTGTTCTCGTTGCCGGGGGCCGGTTCAACGGGCTCGAGGTCTGGGGTAGCGGGTGCTTCTGGGTGGTTGTGGGTGGTCATGTCACAGGGTTATTGCCGCGATGAATGCGCGCTCGAAAGGGCAACTTGGGGTCATGGCCGCGAATTCAAGAGGGTCATTCGACAAAGTCGGCCTGTTCAGTCCGGGTCGGGGGCGCTGGCGCTCCAGCGCTGCCAGTCTGACAACTGCCGGCGGTCGCGTTTGGTGGGGCGACCCTGTTCGATGCTCTGCGCCGGCTCGGTGCCCATGCGGCGTTGTTCAGCCAGGTGGGCGCGTGCGGCCAGGCTGTCGGCGGTTTCGGCAAACAACAGCTGGGCCTGCGCCGCCGGGCCACGCACGGTGCTGAGCTGCAGCACCTGCACGGTGCGCGCCACCACACCTTGTTTGAAAGCCACCAGGTCGCCCACCTTGGGCTCGCGCGAGGCCTTCACCGGCAGGCCGTTGATGCTGACGCGGCCCCTGGCCACCTCTTCTGCCGCCAGCGCGCGGGTCTTAAAGAAACGCGCCGCCCACAGCCACTTGTCCAGGCGCACGCGGCCGCTTGCATCGGGTTTTTCAGTCACGGTCATGATGCATTGTGCTTTTCGTGCAGCGCCAGGCTGACCTCGGCCACCAAGCCTGCTTCCGGACGCAGCGCGTCGCGGTTGCGCAGGCTGATGTGACCCCCCAGCGCCAGCACAATTTCGTGACAGATGGCCAGGCCCAGGCCTGAGCCTGCGGCGCTGCCCCCGGCTGCAAAGGGTTGAAACAGACGCTGCTGCTGGCTGGCTGACAAACCCGGCCCTTCGTCGCTGATGTGCAGCGTGGCCTGGCCTGTGGGCGGGTCTATCCGCAGCGCCACCTGCAGCTGGCTGAATGGCGGGCCGTGTTTGATGGCGTTGTGCAGCAGGTTGCGCGTCAGCTCACGCAGCGCCCACTCGTGGGCCCGGATCGGCGCCGCCAGGGGGGCTGAACCGGCGGCTGCCGTGGGCAGTTCAAGGTTGAAATCCAGCTGTTTTTCGGCAATCAGCGGCGACACATCCAGCGCCACCGCGCGCACGGTCTGCGCCCAGTCCACCACCGGCGTGTCGGCCGTTGCCGCACCACCGGGCCTGATCTGTTCCACCTTGGCTAACGCCAAAAGTTGGTTGGCCAGCTCTGTTGCGCGTTCCACGGTGGTGTTGATCTCAGCCAGCGCCAGGCCCGGCTCCACATCACCGCGCCGTGCCGATTGCACCTGCGCTTTCAGCACCGCCAAAGGCGTGCGCAATTGGTGCGATGCGTCGCGCACAAAGCGGCGTTGCAGCTCCAACAGTTGCGCCAGGCGCGACATCAAGGTGTTGGTGGCGTCCACCACGGGCTGCAGTTCGCGCGGCGCGTCGGGCACGCGCAGCGGCGACAGGTCGGTTTCGGCGCGGCCCTGCAGATGCTGGCTCAGGGCGCGCAGCGGCGCCGTGGCGCGTTGCACCACCCACAGCACCACGGCGGCTATCACCAGCAGCAGCAAAGCCTGCTGCCACAGCGTTTGCATGAGCAGGCTGCGCGCCAGTGTGTGCCGCAGCTCCAGCGTTTCGGCCACCTGGATGGTGGCCATGCCTTGCCCGGCTGTGCCCGATACCGGCTGCAACAGCACGGCCATGCGCACCGGCTCGCCTTCGTACTGTTCGTCATAAAACTGCACCAGCGCTGCATAGGGGGTGGGGGCTGTGGGGCCCGCCGTCACACGCGGCGGCGGCAGGTCAGCAAAACCCGAGGCCATCTCGCCCGCAAAGCCGGTGACCTTGTAGAAGATGCGGCTTCGGTTGTCGGCCTCAAAAGCTTCAAGCGCGGCGTAGGTGAGGGTGGCGCGCAGTTTTGGCTGGCCCGGTTCGCCGGCCACTTCCAGCAGTTCGCCGATGGACTTGGCGGATGCGAGCAGCGTGCGGTCGTAGGCGGTGTTGGCAGCAGCCAGCGCCTGCTGGTACAGCGTGACGGCGCTCACCAGCAGCAGCAACAGCACCGGCAAGCCAATGCCCAGCAGCAGTTGCCGGCGCAGCGAAAAGCGGTGCACGAGCATGCGCTGCAAAGTCAGCGGCGAGCGCAGCGCGCCCCGCTTCAAGCGGCGGCTTTCAGCAAATAGCCCAAACCGCGCAAGGTGACGAGTTGGGTGGCGGTGGCGGCCAGCTTTTTGCGCAGCCGGTAAGCCACCACTTCGATGGCGTCGGCCTGCACCGCGCCTTCGCCGGCAAACACCAGTTCGCTCAGGCGTTCTTTGGCCACCGCGTGCCCTGGCCGGGCCAGCAAAGCGCGCAACAGCGCGGCTTCGCGGGTGCTGAGTTCCATCGCCTGCCCTTGAAAGTAAATGGCGCCGCTGCTCAGGTCGCATTGCAGGCCACAGAAGGGCGGCGCGTGGTGCACAAAGTTTGGCACGCCGTACGGCGCCGCCTGCAAGCTGGACGCCGGGCCGTGGCGGCGCACCAGCGCGCGCACGCGGGCTTCCAGTTCGTCCAGGTCAAAGGGTTTGGCCAGATAGTCGTCGGCGCCGGTGTTCAGGCCCAGCACACGGTCGCCCACAGTGCCACGAGCGGTGATGATGAGCACCGGCGTTGTCAGCCCCTGTGCGCGCGCCTGGGCCAACACCGTCAGGCCGTCCAGGCCGGGCAGGCTCAGGTCGAGCAGCACGACGTCGGGCACGCTGGCCTGCCAGCGGTCTATCGCGCGTGCACCGTCACCACACAGCACGACCTGCATGCCACGGCGCTCAAAGCTGCGCTGCAGGGTGGTCTGCAGCGCAAGGTTGTCTTCGATCAGCAGCAATTTCATGGCGAATGTAAAAGTCTTTCTTGATCCCGGGCGTGACCCCGCATCATGAAAGTCAGCGCCATTATTCGCGCGTGTTTTTTCAGTGAACCAACGTGCGCATCAGGGCTTCCCCTGATGCCCGCGACAGCCGATTGACAGCGCCCATGCGCATCATGGGCCACAGCGGCGTGGCAGCCGCACAGCCCATCCACCAGGAGACACCACCCATGCGCCGCGACACGTTTTTGAAGAACCTGATGGCCCTGGCTGCAGCCGGCACGCTGCCGCTGTCGGCCAGCGCCACCGCCAACCTGAAGATGATGATTCCGGCCAACCCGGGTGGCGGCTGGGACACCACCGGCCGCGCGCTGGGCAAAGCCTTGCAAGACGCGGGCGTGGCCACCTCGGTCACCTATGAAAACAAAGGCGGCGCAGCGGGTGCCATTGGCCTGGCGCAGTTTGTCAACGCGGCCAAGGGCGACGGCAATTCCTTGATAGTGATGGGCGCGGTGATGCTGGGCGGCATCATCACCGGCAAGCCGCCGGTGACGGTGACCCAGTGCACGCCAGTGGCGCGCCTGACGAGCGAGTACAACGTTTTTGTGGTGCCGGCCTCCTCACCACTGCAGAGCATGAAAGACGTTGTGGAGCAGATGAAAAAAGACATCGGCAGCGTGAAGTGGGGCGGCGGTTCACGTGGCTCCACCGAGCACATCGCCGCAGCCATGCTGGCGCGTGACGTGGGCCTGGATGCTTCCAAAGTGAACTACGTGCCTTTTCGAGGCGGTGGTGAAGCCACAGCGGCCATCCTGGGCGGCAACGTCACTGTGGGGGGCAGCGGCTACAGCGAATTCCAGCAGTACATCGAAAGCGGCAAGATGCGCGCCATTGCGGTGACGTCGGCAACCCGCCTCAAAGGCATCAACATCCCGACCATGAAAGAGCAGGGCTACAGCGTCGAAATCGGCAATTGGCGCGGTGTGTACGGCGCACCCGGCATCACGCCCGAGCAGCGCAAGGCGCTGACCGACATGGTCGTCAAGGCCACCAAGTCCAAGGCCTGGACCGAAGCGCTGGAGAAGAACAACTGGACACCGGCACTGCAAACCGGCAAGGAATTCGAAGATTTTGTCGAACGCGAATTTGCCAGCCTGCGCGCCACCATGGTCAAGGCGGGCATGATTTGAAGATTGGGCGTGCGGCCCCCGGTGGCCGCTGACAAGGTCACAGGGAGGCCGTTATGAGCCAAAGACCTGAAGCGGTGGGCGCACAACGCGCCATTGCCGCCGGTGCGTTGCTGCTGGGTGGGCTGCTCGCCTGGGGTGCCACCGGCATATCTTCAGTGGCGGGCTATGCGGGCGTGGGCCCCAATTTTCTGCCGTGGGTGGTGGCCCTGGTGCTGGTGCTGTGTGGGCTGTTGATGCTGTGGCAGGCGCGCGGTGAAGGCTGGGAGGCCGACGAACCCAGTGGCGCAGCGCAAGGAGATTGGCGTGCGCTGGCCTGGGTGGCGGCCGGCGTGGCAGCTAACGCCGCACTGCTGATGACGCTGGGGTTCATCCTCAGCTGCACGCTGTGTTTCATGATGGCGGTGCGCGGGCTGCGCAGTTCAGAAGGCAAGCCGCACGGCGGCGCGCGCGGCCTGATGTGGGACTTTGTGACCGGCATGTTGATTGCGGCACCCGCGTATTGGTTGTTTACCAAGGGCCTGGCCATCAACCTGCCAGGGCTGACAAAAACCGGTTGGTTGTAGGCACATGGCCGGCCTCAACGCCACTTCAACTGCAAGTTAGACACACAGGCCGCCATGGACATCTGGAACAACCTGCTGCAGGGTTTCGCCACCGCCGGCACGCCCATCAACCTGCTCTGGGCTTTTCTAGGCTGCGCCCTCGGCACCGC
>JAYUPP010000414.1:0-7208 GCA_043760045.1 Betaproteobacteria bacterium | reverse complement strand
GTGCCGGCAGCGTGGCGTTGGCCCAGCACACCCTCACCACCGGCAGCGCCGGCGCCAGCGGCTTTGCCGGCGCCATCAACGGCAGCGGTGCACTCGTCAAGACGGGGGCTGGAGAATTCATACTCACCGGCAGCAACAGCTACACCGGCAGCACCACGGTGCAAGCCGGCACCCTGACGGTGGGCGACGGCGCCACCGCCGGCAGCCTGGCCAGCAGCGCGCTGGTGGTGGACGGCACGCTGAAAATGGCGCGCAGCGACAACCTCAGCCTGGCCCAGCCCATCAGTGGCAGCGGCGTGCTGGAACAGGGCGGCAGCGGGCGCCTGACCCTGTCGGGCAACAACAAAACCTACAGCGGCGCCACGGTGGTTGCCAGCGGCGAACTGGCCACCGCGAACGCCGAAGCCCTGCCCGACGGCAGCGCCCTGCAGGTGGCCGCCAACGCGCGCCTGAACCTGGGCGGCGCCGAGACCGTGCGCAGCATCAGCGCCGCCGGCACCAGCACGCTGGCCGGCAACGTCACCGCCAGCGAAGACCTGCTGTTCACGGGGCCGCTGATCGCCGCCGACGGCGCCGCGCTGCGCTTGTCGGCACGCCGCATCGAAGCGCTGCACGCCGGCAATCGGCTGGGCGTTGTCAGCCTGACAGCCAGCCAGCGCATCGAGTTCAGCGCCGGCAGCGACGGTGCGCCTGCGCCGACGTTGCGCGCCCTGACGCTGGCCGACCTGAGCGCCGGCAACGGCGGCCGCATCGAAGCCGGCACCTTGACACTCACCGGCACACAAGCCGTCACCGCCGGCACGCTGGAACTGCAGGCCGCGACACCGCTGCAGGGTGTGGCTGCGCCGGCCGACGCCGTGCCCAGTTGGGATAACAAGATCGCCATCGGCCTGGCCACCACCCCGGCCGCTGCGGCTGTGCGGCAAACCGGCGGCAGCCTGACGGTGGCCAGCGGCGCGCAGCTGCAGGTGCAGGCCAGGCTGGGTGGGTCGGTGCTGCTGGTGCGCGACGACAACCAGTTTGTCGGTGGCCTGCAGGTGTTGTCGGGCGCCGCTTTTGGCACCCCCTGGGTGGCCAACAGCCAACCCACCAGCCTGCCAGGCAAAGCAGTGCAAAACATGGCCGTGCAAAGCCTGGTGCAGGTGAACGCGGGCACGCTGAACGTGGGCGGGCGCGGCATTGAAGCCGACGTGGTGGCACTGCAAGCCACGACGCTGGCCACGCCGCTGGCGCTGGCCGTGCCGGGCACCACGACCGCCCCGACCACGGCCCCCACCATCGTGGCGCGGCTGCCTTTTGACAACACCGTGGGCACGGCGCAGTCGCTGCCGGCGCTGACCCTGTGGCTGAACGACCCTGCCTTTGCACTGGCCAACCCGTTTGGCGCCAACAACGGCGGTGAAGTGCGCATCAATGTTGGCAGCCAGGCTTTCGGCAGCGGCCGCAGCCTGGCGCTGAACGCCGGCTACATCAACGTGCTGCCGCGCGGCCGTGGCACGGGCAGCACGACAGTGCAGTTGGCGGGGCCCCAGGTCAGCGCCAATGGCTACCGCTTTTTCTTTGACGGCGCAGGAGTGCAAGGTGAAATAGCCGTGTTCTACAACGGTGTTTTTCCAGTGACGCCGCAAGTGGAAAGCTCGATCGCGGCCACGGTCTCGGTGTCGGAAGGTGCACGCCGTGAACGATTTCAAGAAGCGGTGCGCACCGAAAACGTGGCCCTGCGGCTGCGCGCCGGCGTCATCGCCGAAGTCGGCCCCGGACGGCCGGCAACAAGGGGCACACTGGGCGCTGAGCCGCCCAAGAATTGCCCACCCGAGGCCGGCAGCCTGCGCTGTGCGCCAGCGGCACCTTGACTTGCCCCCTCTTCCTGGAAGGGAGAGGGAGCCATACCCAAAACCGCTGGCTTCCCACCGCTCTCAAATGACTGAAATCTTGCCTGAGCTCTGCAACCCACACCGCCGCCACTGGCTGCAAGCCGCTGCGGCCGGCGCCGCCGTGCTGGGCTGGCCGCTGACGACGGCCGCGCAAAACGCAGGTGAACCTGCCGCAACCGACGAGCCGCCGCGCCTGGCGCTGCTGCTGGGCAACCGCGACTACCCGGGCGGCGAAGACCTGCCGCCGATCCACAAAAACGTGCGCGACCTGAGCCAGGTGCTGCAGGCGCGCGGTTTCAGCGTCAGTGAAGGGCTCGACCTGTCGCTGGATGAGGCGCGCCAGGCGATGGCCCGATTTGCGGCGCAAGTGCGCGCCGCGCCGCCCGAGGCCACGGCGCTGTTTTATTTCTCGGGCCACGGCGCCCAGGTGGATGCTGAAAACCTGCTGGTCTCAGCCCGGCTGAGCCCGAAGTCCAGCGCCAATGTGCTGGCACGCAGCAGCATGGCTTTCACCACCGACGTGGTCGGCCGGCTGCCGCAGCGGCCCACCGGCTTGACCATTGCCATCATCGACGCCTGCCGCACGTCGCTGCGCGACGTGGCGCGCGGAGAGGGCCTGAACCAGGTGGAAGCACCGCCGGGCGCATTGATCGCATTTGCCACCGGCGCCGGGCGCCCGGCCATCGCGCCGGCTGACGACACGCGCAACACGTTCTACACCGCGTCACTCGTCAAACTGCTGGCGCAGGCCTCGGGCGAGATCAGCTTTTCCGACCTCTTCCGGCTCGTCAAGCTGGACGTGCAGCAGACGATGCTGAACCACCCGGTGGCGCTGCTGCGGCAGTTTGCGCAGTTCCCTTTCATCGCTGAAAACACGCAGGTGAACCGCAAGCTGGCGCCGCGTGTCGCGGCTGCAGCTGCGGTGGCGACCACCCCACCAGCATCCGCTGCTGCCCCCGCTGCTGCTGCTGCTGCCGCATCGGCCCCACCCGGTGCAGCTGCACCGCCTGCGGCCAAAGCGGCCGACACCGACGAGCCGGGCGACTGGGCGCGGGTGCAAGCCGCCGTGTGGCCCGCCGACGTGCTGCGCGCCGCCACCGAGTATCTGAAACGCTACCCGGACAGCCCTCGCGCCGGCAGCGCCGTGGTGGCCCGCGAGGGCGCCAGCGAAGCAGCGCAGATCTTGGCGCGCAACGAGGTGCGCCTGTTCCGCAGTGCGTTCCAGCCGGCGGCACCCGCAACGGCAGCCGCACCGGCAACGGCACCCGCACCCGCAACGGCACCCGCACCCGCAGCAGCCACATCACAGGCGGCCGGCGGCGGCTACGGCAGTGCTGCAGCGCCCACTGCCACCTCATCGGCCACCGCCCCAACCGTGCCGCCCGACGTGCTGAAAGCCGGCCGTGGCGACAAGGACGCAGCGGCCCGCGTGGCCCGCACCTGGGGCCGCCAGTCCGAGCGCTGGAATGCCGGCCGTTACGAAGGCTGGATGCAGTACGCTGCTGCGTTAGGCAACGGCATCGCCAGTTATGAACTCGCGCTGCACTACCGGCGCGCCAACCAGCCGCTGCTGGCCGCGCAGTTTGAAGACCGCGCACGCGATCTGGGCTACACCCCGCCGCCTTCGCTGGACAACAGCCGCAAGTAGTTCATCGCAAACAGTGCAACGCAAACAGGCTACTGAATTGCAGGTATCCGCAATGTCCGCGATCACCAGCCACGTCTTCCACCGCCACCTGCGTCAACATTACCCGGTGGCGGTGGCGGGTGACGGGCCCTACCTGATCGACGGCGACGGCAAACGCTACCTCGACGCCAGCGGCGGCGCCGCCGTGTCGTGCCTGGGCCATGGCCACCCGGCCATCATCACAGCGGTGCAGCAGCAAGTGGCGCAGCTGGAATACGCCCACACCTCGTTCATGACCAGCCTGCCCGCCGAAGCCCTGGCCGATGACCTGGTGGCGCACGCACCGGCAGGGTTGAGCCAGGTCTACTTCGTCAGCGGTGGCAGTGAAGGCGTGGAAGCGGCGCTGAAGCTGGCCGTGCAGTACCACGCTGAATGTGGCCGGCCGCAGAAGAACCGCGTTATCGCACGCTGGCAGAGTTACCACGGCAACACGCTGGGTGCTTTGTCGGCCGGCGGCAACCGCTGGCGGCGGGCGCAGTTTCCTTCGCTGCTGCTGCAAGACATTGCCCACATTCCCGAGTGTTACGCCTACCGAGGCCAGCGCAACGACGAGTCAGCCGAACAGTACGGCCTGCGCATGGCCGACACACTGGAAGCCGAGATTCAACGCATGGGGCCCGACACCGTGGCCGCTTTCATCGCCGAGCCGGTGGTGGGCGCCACGCTGGGCGCGGTAGCGGCCGCGCCGGGTTATTTCAGCAGAGTGCGCGAGATCTGCAACCGCCACGGTGTGCTCTTGATCCTGGACGAAGTGATGTGCGGCATGGGCCGTACCGGCACGTTGCACGCCTGTGAACAAGACTTTGTGGTGCCCGACCTCGAAGTCATCGCCAAAGGCCTGGGCGCGGGCTACCAGCCCATTGGTGCGGTGCTGGTGCACGGCAAGATCACCGACGCGCTGCGCGCCGGCAGCGGCTTTTTTCAGCACGGCCACACCTACCTGGGCCACCCGGTGGCCTGCGCTGCAGCGCTGGCGGTGCAGCAGCACATACGCCCGCTGCTGCCGCAGGTGCGGGCCCACGGCGCCTACTTGATGCAGGCCTTGCAGCAGCGCTTGGGTGAGCACCCGAGCGTGGGCGACATACGCGGCCGGGGCCTTTTCATTGGCGTTGAACTGGTGGCCGACCGCGCCAGCAAAACGCCGCTGCCGGTGGCCGCCAAAACCCATGCCCATCTGAAAGCACGGGCCATGGAACGTGGCCTCTTGTGTTACCCCATGGGTGGCACGGTGGACGGACAAAAGGGCGACCACGTATTGCTGGCGCCACCCTTCACCTGCACCATTGCGCACTTGGATGAACTGGTTGACAAACTGGCGGCCACCCTCGAAGAGGTAACTGCAGCACCTTGAACAGCGCCGGCGCCGGCGTCAACGTCAACGTCAACGTCAACGTCAACGTCAACGTCAACGTCAACGCCAGCGCCAGCGCCCACCATCAGAATCCATTCTTCTCAACCCGTTTCGGAGCTTGACCCCATGCATTTCAAATTCACCCTGGCTGGCACCGCTGCTGCAGCAACGCTGCTGGTCACCACGTTCGCGGCACCAGCCGCTTTGGCACAGCAAAAGTTCATGACCATCGGCACCGGCGGTGTCACTGGCGTTTATTACGCCGCCGGCGGTGCTATCTGCCGCCTGGTCAACAAAGACCGCGCCAAACACGGCATTCGCTGTTCAGTCGAAAGCACCGGCGGTTCGGTGTTCAACGTCAACACCATCAAGGCTGGTGAACTGGACCTGGGTTTTGCACAAAGCGACGTGCAGTTCAACGCCGCCAAGGGCATGAACCAGTTCAAGGATGCCGGCGCCTACGGCGACCTGCGCGCGGTATTTTCGGTGCACCCCGAACCCTTCACCGTGGCAGCCCGCAAAGAAGCCGGCATCAAGAGTTTTGCCGACTTCAAAGGCAAACGCTTCAACGTCGGCAACCCCGGTTCAGGCACCCGCGCATCGATGGAAGAACTGCTGGGCGCCATGGGCTGGAAGCTGAGTGACTTTGCACTCGCCTCAGAACTGAAAGCCGACGAACACGGCCCTGCCTTGTGCGACGGCAAGGTGGACGGTTTTTTCTACGCCGTGGGCCACCCCAGCGCCAACATCCAGGACCCCACCACCTCGTGCGGCGCGCAACTGGTGGCGCTGACCGGCCCGGCCATCGACAAGCTGGTGGCTGAAAAGCCCTATTACGCCAAGGCCACCATACCCGCCGGCCTGTACCCGAACAACGCCAATGCGGTGCAGACTTATGGCGTTACCGCCACCGTCGTGGCGAGCAGCAAAACTTCGGCCGACACGGTGTACCAGGTGGTGAAGTCGGTGTTCGAGAATTTCGACGAATTCAAGAAGCTGCACCCCGCGCTGGCCGCGCTGACGCCTGAAGCGATGGTGAAAAACGGCCTCTCGGCGCCGCTGCACGACGGCGCGGCGCGTTATTACAAGGAAAAGGGTTGGGTGAAGTAACGCCATCGGCTGATTGAAGCCTGGGGGCCGCTGCAAAGCGGCCCCCATTTTTTTCGCAGTCGCCACGGCATCGGGCAACATCATGCCGGCTCGGCCCAGCCCAGCCCAGCACCCCGCACTGCACAAGGAAAGCCCCATGGCCAGCGACATCGAAAAAGCCCCTGAAGCGCTGCAAGAGCTGGTGGCCAAAACCGACACCGGTGCGCGCAAACCGCAGGGCCTGGTGGCCACCGTCATCTTCTCGGTGTCGCTGTTCTGGGCCCTGTTCCAGCTGTGGTACGCGTCGCCGCTGCCGTTCACTTTTGGCGTTGGCATCCTGAACGACACCGAAGCGCGGGCGCTGCACCTGGGGCTGGCGCTGTTCCTGGCTTTTATGGCCTGGCCGGCGTTTTCAGGTTCACCGCGCCACCGCGTGCCCCTGCTCGACATCACCATGGCGCTGGCCGGTGCCTTCGCTGGCGCTTACCTGCTGCTCTTCTACAACCAGCTGGCAACCCGGCCCGGCCAACCCACCGCCATGGACATCCGGGTTGCCAGCGTGGGCCTGGTGCTGCTGCTGGAAGCCACCCGCCGCGCCGTCGGCTGGCCGATGGCTGCCCTGGCCGCGCTGTTCGTCGCCTACGCGATGCTGGGGCCTTACATGCCCGACGTGCTGTCCCACAAAGGCGCATCGCTGAACCGGCTGCTGTCGCACTTGTGGCTGACCACCGAAGGTGTCTACGGCATCGCACTCGGTGTCAGCACCGGCGCGATATTTGTCTACGTGCTGTTCGGCACCCTGCTCGACCGCGCCGGCGGCGGCAACTACATGATGCAGGTCAGCTTCGCGGCTTTGGGCCACCTGCGCGGCGGGCCGGCCAAGGTGGCGGTGGTGTCGAGCGCGCTGAACGGCATGATCAGCGGCAGCTCGGTCAGCAACGTGGTCAGCGGCGGCATCTTCACCATACCGCTGATGAAAAAAGCCGGTTACGGCGGCATCAAGGCCGGGGCGATTGAGACCATGGCTTCGGTGAACGGCCAGATCATGCCGCCGGTGATGGGCGCGGCGGCATTCCTGATGGTCGAATACGTCGGCATCCCTTATTCAGAGATCGTCAAACACGCCATCCTGCCGGCCACGCTCAGCTACATTGGTTTGTTATACATCGTGCACCTGGAAGCGCTGAAGATGGGCATGATGCCGATC
>JAYUPP010000413.1:0-7212 GCA_043760045.1 Betaproteobacteria bacterium | reverse complement strand
GCGTGCACCGCTGGCGCTGCTGCGTGCGCGGCAAGGCGGCGCATTCTTCGCTGACGCCGATGGCCGTGAACACCGTGGAAGCCGCTGCGCGCGTGGTGGCGCACATCACAGACATCGCCGAAGAACTGCGCGACCACGAACCGCGCCGGGCCGGTTTCGACGTGCCTTATTCCACTGCTGCCACCTGCCGTTTTGAAGGCGGCATGGCCGACAACGTGGTGCCCGAAGAATGCCGTTTCCACTATGAATTCCGCGACCTGCCGGGCAGCGACGCCACGGTGTGGCAGCGCCGGGTGGAAGCTTATGCAGCCACGTTGACGCCCGCCATGCAGGCGGTGGAACCGAGCAGCGGTTTTGCTTTTGAAGCCTTTGCTTCGATGCCGGCTTTTGAAGCCCGGCCCGATGAAGAAGCCGTGCGCCTGGCGCAACAACTGAGTGGCAGCACGCAGACCACGCTGGTAGCTTTTGGCACCGAAGCCGGCTTGTTTCAGCGCGCGGGCATGTCCACCGTGGTGTGCGGCCCGGGCAGCATCAACCAGGCGCACCAGGCTGACGAATTTGTGAGCCTGGAACAGCTGGCACGCTGCCAGGCCTTCTTGGCTGCGCTGGGCCGCGCTGCTTGACGGCGCCGTGGGCGGCGAACGATCAGCGGAAGATTCAGCTGCTGTTTATCAAGCGATCACGACGAACGGCAACCCGCAGCGGCTTCAAGTCTGGGTGCTGAACGCCGCCCGGTAACGCGCAGCAAAACCACTGCCCGACACTTCGTCCACACGCAACAGGGCCGCGTGGCACAAGTCCCAGGCATGGGCCACATGGTGGGCCAGCTGCGCCAGCCGCGCTGCGGGGTCGGCACCCAGCCGCGCCATGCGCTCAGGCGACGGCACATACAGCGCGTCGGCCCACAGTTGCTGCGGGTGGCGCGGCGCGGCAGCGGCTTGCGGCCAGCTGGCCAGTGTGCGCTGCGCGAGGCCGGCAAAACACAAAAACTGCAGGCCGTGTTCACGCAGGCGCTGGTCGATGTCGGCAAACAGTGGCTGGCCTTCATACAGCGGCACAAATTCAACCTCGGTCCAGACCATCAGGCAGGACGACAGGCGCATGCGGGCACCATCAAACACCATCCGCTCGGCGCCCTGCACATCGATCTTCAGCAAGTCCATGCCGCCCGGTGGCAGCACGTCGTCCAGCCGCACCGTGGGCACGCGGTGCTGCGCTTTGACGACAACATGTTCGCCCAGGTTGTGATAACGGTCGAGCAGTGCGCGGTTGGGCGGCAGCAGTGAAGCGGTGGGCGACCAGTGCGTTTCATGAAAGGTGGCCGGCTCGCCGTTGCCCACCACATGGGGTTCGTAGTGATAGTGCGCGTTGCCCGCATGGCGCTGGCGCAACTGCGCCAGCGCGGCGGCCTCGGGCTCGAAGCCGGTGACGCGGGCGCGGCCTGCGGCCACCAGCGCCGCATAGGGTGTGTGCGCGCTGGTGACTTCGCTGGCACCCACGTCCACCACCGCCAGCGGCGCCACCGGCAGCGCCAGCAAGACGGCGTCTGGGGTGGCGTCGGCGGTGGTTTTTTCAGCGGCCAGGGGCGCCCCGGGCAGTGGCGCTGACGGGCCCGTCGGTAGCGAGCCGGCTGCCATCGCCGACAAACTTTGCAGCAAGCCGCACCACAGCGTGGCATTCAGGTCGGTGGCGGGCCGCAGCGCGCGCAAGTGCTTCAGCTTCAGCAAAGCGGCGCGCGGTGCCAGGCGGTCGCTGACGACGTGCGCCAGCAGGTAGCGGCGTTCAACCTCGGCACTGTGGTCGGGGTGCTCCAGCAAGGCCGCCCAGCGCTGCGGCGCGGGGGTTTCGAAATAGGACGAATGCGCCGCGTGCAAGGCCACATATTCAGCCAACATCTGGCGCAACCACAGGCCGCGCGCGGTGCTGCAAGGGCGCACCCGCTGCGCGTGCAGGGGCGGCAGGCAGTTGCCGGGCATGTCGGCTTCCCAGTCTTGCTGGCGGGCCTGCGCCAGCAACTGCGCACCCATCTGCAGCGCCGCCAGCGGCTGGCCCAGCGCGTGCAGACAATGCACCAACAGCACCCAGGCCGGCAAACTGTCGACGCCGCTGCCGGCTTGCAGCAATTGCTGGCGCGCTTCGATCATCAACAGCACCCGCTCGGCCGGACTCATCAGGCCGGCACCGGACGGGCTGCACCGTGCACCCACGGCAGCGGCATCAACCGCCTGGCGGGCGGTTGCCAGGGCGGTGGCCAGGGCGGTGGCCGGCGCGCCGCTTGTTTGTGAAGGCAACGGCGGCAATGTCGGCAACACCGGCAACGGCGTCTGTGCCAGCGCCTGCGGCGTCACCAGCAGGCCACGGCCGGCCCAGTGGGCCTGCTGCGCGGGCCGCAGTGCCAGCAAGTTCAGTGCAAAAGCCGTCTCGGCGCTGGCGGCGTCGAAGGGCAGCAGCAGTTGCAGTTCAGCGCTCCAGCGGAAGAGGCCGAAATGCAGGTCGCTGAAAGCCCGCAGCAGCGGCCAGTTGGGCGTGGCGCCATGTTTGAATTCGAACATCACCACTGGCGAATGTTCAGCAAAAAACTGTGTCGCGCCGGCCAGCACCCGCAGCTCGTCGCCTTCGGCGTCCAGCTTGATGAAGCCGATGTCTTGATCGGCAGGCCAGGCCCGCAGCACATGGTCCAGCGTATCAACCTGCACGGTCTCGGTGCGGCTGTTCGGCCGTCTGTTGGCGCGGGTGCCATCAGGGCCCACCACATTGCCCAGCCGTGCATTCAGTTCGCTGTTGTCGTGCACTTCAAAGTGTGCCTCGCCGGCGGCGTCGGCCAGCGCCAGCGGCAGCACCGTCACCCGCTGCTGCAGGCCGTTCAGCTGCACGCTGCGCAGCAACGCCTGGCGCGGCGCCGCTGTGGGCTCAAAGGCCCACACCTGGCCGGCGCCCTGGCCGGCCTGCAAGCCCAGCCCTGAGCAGCGCGCCATTTCCAGCGCCACCACACCGTGGTTGGCGCCGATGTCCAGCGCATGCACACCGCTGTACAGCAGGTGCGGCAGCAGGCTCATTTCGGGCTCGAACCAACCCTCCTGTTCCAGCAGCACATAGGTGGTCATGCTGCGCAGCGAAGGCGGCACCGCCAGCGCCAGGCCGCTGTGGGTGCTAACGGTCCAGTGCTGGGCGTCGGCTGCCACTTCGGCTGCACCCTCGGTTGCGGCATCGTGGGGCATGCCGCGGGTCCGTGTTGCGGTTGGGCTCATGGTTGCGGGTGATTCAGTTGAGGGGTAAGGTTTTTGTGATCGGCGGGCGCGGCGTCAGCCCTCGCGCCTTCGCCTTCGGCCAGCAAATGCGCGGGCGCCTGGCCACTGCGCCAGCGCTGCACCATGCGCACAAAAAGTGCTTGCAGTGCGGCGGCATGCTGCTCGCAATCAAACAGCGGCAAGCTCAAGCGCTGCTGCTGCAGATGTTGTCGGTAAGGCTGCAGCAGTGCGGGCTGCAGGGCCAGCGCGCGCAGCGCCAGAAGATAGTCCGCGGTGCTGCTCACGGCCAGTTCCGCCAGGCCCGCCGCACGCACGATGCTGGTGGCCACGCGCGACGCGTAGGTGTCGCCGTGCAGCGTGAGCACCGGCACGCCAGCCCACAGCGCGTCGCTGGCTGTGGTGTGTGCGTTGTAGGGCCAGGTATCGACAAACACGTCGGCCAGCGCCAGGCGCGAGAAGTGCTGGTCGTAAGGCAGGTCGGGCGCAAAGATCACGCGCTCAGGGGCCACGCCACGGGCCTTCACTTCCAGCAGCAGCAGGTCGCGCAGCTGGTGGTTGGTTTTTTTCAGCCACAGCACCGCGTGTGGCACTTCGCGCAGCACCGCACACCAGGCATCCAATGCGGCAGGCAGGATTTTGTAGGTGTGGTTGAAGGCGCACATCACCAAAGCGTGTTCGGGCAGGCCGGCTGCAGCACGGCTCATCGGCGCCGGCAGCGGCCGCCAGCGGCCATTGGGCTGCAGGCACAGCGGCAGTTGCGCGAGATGTTCGCTGTAGTGCGCCGCGTGTTCAATCGGGGTGACAAAGGGGTCGCCAATCACGTAGTCGATGAAACGCGCGCCGGTGCTGCCGGGAAAGCCCAGGTAGCTGGCCTGCACCGGTGCCGGGCGGCGCGCAAACACGCCCAGACGGTGGCCCCGGGTGTGGCCGGCCAGGTCGATGAGCAGGTGCACGCCGTCGGCACGCACGCGCTCGGCGGCCTGCTGGTCGCTCATGCCGCGCAGGTCACAGAAATGGTCGGCGCAGGCCTGCACACGCTGGCGCAACGCCGAAGCGTCGTCGGGCCCGGCGGAATACAAGTACAGCTGAAAACGCCGGCGGTCGATCTGTTCCAGTGTCTGCACCAGCAGCTGCGACACCGGGTGTTCGCGAAAATCGAATGACACAAAGCCCAGGCGGATGACTTCGTCGGCGGTCTCGGCCAACCCCAGGCGCGCCGGCATCGCAGGCACCTCGTGGCTCAACACCAGGGCTTCACCCGCGGCGGCGCATAACAGCTCAGTGGGGGTGAGTGGCAGCGACAACAAGCCGAATGTGGCGGCCACACGCGGGCGCGCCTTTGAGCGCGGTTCTGTGCCCGGTTGCGCATCGGGCGCGCCACCGGGTTTTGCACCGGCCGGGGCCGCCGCCAGCGCCTGGCGTATCAGCGCCAGGTCTTCGTCCAGGCCCGACCAGTCGGCGACATGGCGCTTCTCGAACGACAAACGCGACAGCGCCTCCAGGTTGCCGGGTTCCAGCGCCAGCACCGTCTTCATGCACTCCACGGCTTCGCGCTTCAGGCCCATGTCGCGCAGCGCGTCGGCCAACAAGGCGTGGCCGCGCACCAGGTGTGGCGTCACCATCAGCGCGCGCAGCAGCACCTGGGACGCTGCCGCCGGGCGTTGCAGCGACTGCAGCATGCTGGCGTGCTGCAGCATGGCGCTGGTGTCGGTGCTGCCAGTGGCTTCCAGCGCCGAAAGCGCTTGCACCGCTTCTTCGTAACGGTGCAGTTTGGCCAGGCTCTCGCCCAGCAGGTGCAGGCCCAGCGGGTCGGCGGGGCTCAAGGCCAGGCCGGCGCGTGCCGCCTGCACCGCTTTGTCATGCTGGTGCGTGTGGCGTTGCGCGTTCGCAAGGTTGAACCAGAAATTGGCTTGCTCGGGCTGCGCCAGCGTGGCCTGTCCGTAAGCCAGCGCCGCTTGCGCCCAGCGGCCGTGGCGCGCATGGATGCGGCCCTGTTGCCAAAAACGTTCAGCCGCCTGTACGTCGTCGTCGGCCAGCGCCCATCGGGTGTTGCCCGGCGGTTGCGCGTTGAATTCGGCCGTTACAGGCAACAGTGGGTGGGCAGCAGCAGGCATAGGGGGCAGCGGGTCCAGAAGAGGAAGTGCACGGGTCGGACAAAGTTCGACGACGGACCCGGCAGCGGGCCCCGCAACGGCGGCCGCGGCCGGTCTTTGTCGTCGATCGATGATCCCCGCGCGACGCTGCTGCCGCGCGAAGAATTGCAGGGGCGAAGCCAGCCTGTTTCAAATGGCAAGTCAAAAAAGACACTGAAAAAGGCTAAAGCTCCAAGCCTGGACGACGAAAACGGCTTCAACGCGTTCATCACGGTGAGCGCGGGACCCGGACCCAAAGCGCCCAAGCGGCCACGGCACAACAGTGCGGTGACTACTGTCGGCATCAGCAGGCCCGGGCAGGCCCTGAAAACCAGCTGCCCTGATCGGTGGCCGGCAACAGGGTTGCAGACTTACGCACCGTGCGCTGGCCGTGGCGAGCTACGGCGCGAAGTCAGTCTGTGCCTGTGGTCATTAACCGATTGGAGAACTTTGCATGCCCCAAACCATCAACACCAACCTGTCCTCACTCAACGCGCAGCGCAACTTGACCTCGAGCCAATCGTCGCTGGCCGTGTCCATGCAGCGCCTTTCTTCAGGCCTTCGTGTCAACTCCGCCAAGGACGACGCCGCAGGCCTTTCCATCGCCGAACGCATGAATTCCCAGGTGCGCGGCATGAACGTGGCGGTGCGCAACGCCAACGACGCCATCTCACTGTCGCAGACCGCTGAAGGTGCGCTGGGCCGCGTCGGCGACCTGATGCAGCGCATGCGGGAACTGGCCGTGCAGTCGGCCAACGGCACCAACACCGCCACCGACCGCCAGAGCCTGAACGACGAATTTGTCGAGCTGGCACAGGAAGCCACCCGAACGCTCGGCGGCACGCAGTTCAACGGCTTGAACGTCCTGGCTTCCAGCGAAGCCAACACGTTCCAGATCGGCGCCAACAACAATTCCAGCATCGACCGCATCTCGGTGGAAGGCTACAACTGGTCTGACAAGACCGACATCACCGCCGTGCTGGGCACCGCCGTCATCACCGGCACCGACGTGCCGACAGTGCAGATCACCGACGCCACCACGTCACAAAGTGCACTGGCCTCGCTGGACGCCGCGATCAACGCCGTGAACGCGCAACGTTCCAACTTCGGTGCCGCCCAGAACCGCTTTGAGAACGTGGTGTCCAACCTGATGGTGGCGGCCGAAAGCCAGACCGCCGCCCGCGGCCGCATCATGGACGCCGACTATGCGACGGAGACCTCCAACCTGTCGCGGGCCAGCATCCTGCAGCAGGCCGGCAATGCCATGGTGGCGCAGGCCAATCAGCTGCCGCAGCAGGTGTTGTCGCTGCTGCGATAAACGCTGCGGCTCCAAGCCCACCCGCACCACAAAAGCCCGCCTTCTGGCGGGCTTTTTTTCGTCCGCCAACGCCCCGTGCACAGGACGCCGGCCGCACGGGTTCGCATTAAGCCGGCTTAGACCGTTCTTATCGCGTCGATCGGAAAACCGCAGCGGCCGTAATCTTCTTCACATGCGCTTCGCTGCTTCGGCGGGTTGAAACGCCAGAACTGCCCACTGCGACCACACAAGCCAAGACAGCCGCCTCACCCGGAGTAACGCCGTGCCCCAAACGATCAACACCAACCTTGTATCGCTCAATGCGCAGCGCAATCTGAACACCAGCCAGGCCAGCCTGTCGATATCGATGCAGCGGCTTTCATCCGGCTTGCGGGTGAACAGCGCCAAGGACGACGCCGCCGGCCTGGCGATTGCGGAGCGCATGCACACCCAGGTGCGCGGCATGAACGTGGCCATGCGCAACGCCAACGACGGCATCTCGCTGGCGCAGGTGGGTGAAGGTGCGCTCGGCAAG
>JAYUPP010000412.1:0-2841 GCA_043760045.1 Betaproteobacteria bacterium | reverse complement strand
CCGCGCTCAGCGCCTTGCCGGCGGCTATGTCTTCTTGCACCCAGCCGGCCACTTGCTGCCAGCCGGCTTCTTGCCACAGCTCAAACGGGCCCTGTTTCATGCCAAAGCCCCAACGCATGGCAAGGTCCACGTCGCGTGCGCTGTCGGCAATACGTTCCAGGTGCACTGCCGCGTAATGAAAGGCGTCGCGCAAAATGGCCCACAGAAACTGCGCCTGCGGATGGCTGCTTTCGCGCAGCAGTTTCAGCCGCTCGGCCGCTGGCTTCTTCAGCATGCGGTCAACGATGGCGTCGGCCTTGCCACCGGCAGGCACATATTGCGCCGTGGCCGGGTCGAGCCGAAGGATGTCCTTGCCCACTTTCTTGTAAAAACCGGCACCGGTTTTTTGCCCCAGCGCGCCCTGCTCCATCAGCTTGGCCAGCACCGGTGGCGTGGCATAGCTGGGCGCAAAAGCATCGGGTGTGGCCTTGCCTTCACCCAGGTTGTCCTGCAGCGTCTTGATGACGTGCGACATCGTGTCCAGGCCCACCACGTCGGCGGTGCGGAAAGTGCCGCTGCTGGCGCGGCCCAGTTTTTTGCCCGTCAGGTCGTCCACCACGTCGTAGCTCAGGCAATAGGTTTCAGCCTCTTTCATCGTTGCCAGCATGCCGGCAATGCCCACGCGGTTGGCGATGAAATTGGGCGTGTCGTGAGCCCTGACCACACTTTTTCCCAGGCTGCTGGTGACAAAAGCTTCCAGCTGGTCCAACACCTGGTCGTCGGTGGTGGGGGTGTTGATCAGCTCCACCAGCGCCATGTAACGCGGTGGGTTGAAAAAATGAATGCCGCAAAAGCGCGGTTTGATGCTGTCGGGCAGCGCCTCGCTCAACTTCGTGATCGACAGGCCCGAGGTGTTGCTGGCCACGATCGCGTGGGTGCTGAGCGCCGGCGCAATTTGTTGATACAGCGCCAGTTTCCAGTCCATGCGCTCGGCAATAGCTTCGATCACCAGGTCGCAGTCGGCCAGCAGGTGCAGATGCTCTTCGTAGTTGGCTTGCTGAATGAGTGCGGCGTCTTCGGGCACACCCAATGGCGCGGGTTTCAGTTTTTTCAGGTTGTCGATGGCGCGGCTGACGATGCCGTTCTTGGCGCCTTCTTTGGCGGGCAGATCAAACAGCACCACCGGCACTCTGCAATTAACCAAGTGAGCCGCAATTTGCGCGCCCATCACCCCGGCGCCGAGCACGGCCACCTTGCGCACTGGAAATCGATTCATGGCGTACCCTGGATTGATGTGGAAGTGTTCCATGATCGGGGGCGATGCCCCGCATCATGAAACGTTAATGGGGAGGTGTTCCATGATTCGGGGCGGTGCCCCGAATCACCAAACGTTGTTCGTTATTCAACACGGTTCCAGGTCTGCGTGCGGCCCAGCAGCGGCGCACCCACATAACCCCGCACTTCCAGCTTTTTGCCGCCGTCAGCGGTCTGGATGCGCACCTTGTAGATCTTGCCCTCGGCAGCGTCCAGGATCGTGCCGCCGTCCCAGGTGTTGTCGTTGTCGCTCTTCTTAACGCCACGCATGACTTCGAGACCGATCATGGGTTTGTCTTTGCGGTCGTCGTCGCATTTGTCGCACACGCCGTCTTGTTTGGCGTCTGCAGCCAGCAGCTTTTCAATCTTGCCGCTGAACACACCGCCGCTTTCGGTGATGCGAATTTGCGCGCGCTCGGTCTTCGTTTTGTCGTCGATGGTGCGCCACACGCCCACCGGGCTGGCTTGTGCAAACGCGCCGCCGGCGGCGGCCAGCAAGGCGGTCATCAAAGTGGCGGAGATGAGGATTTTCATATGGGTTTCCTGTTGTGAATCAAATGAAACTGGCAGATTCGGAACTCTAAAACAGCGCTTCGTCCATCGCCATCAGCGGCGCCACACCCGCACGCGCAGTGCGGATCAGGCCGGCCGTTTCAGGCAACAGCTTGGCGAAGTAAAAACGCGCGGTGTGCAGCTTGGCGCTGTAAAACGGGTCGCCACTGTTTTGCTTTTCCAGCGCCACCTTGGCCATGCGGGCGAAGAAGTAGGCAAACACGAGGTGGCCGCAGACGCGCAGGTAGTCCACCGCGGCGCCGCCCACTTCGTCGGCGTTGCCGAAGGCTTTCATGCCCAGTTCGGTGGTCAACTTGGTCACCTTGTCGCCCAGCTCGGCCAGCGGGTTCACGAACTCCTGCATGGCCTCAACGGTTCCTTCGTCTTCGATGAATCCGCTGACCAGTCTGCCGAACTTCTTCAGCTTGGCGCCGTTGTCACCCAGCACCTTGCGGCCCAGCAGGTCCAGGCTCTGGATGGTGTTGGTGCCCTCGTAGATCATGTTGATGCGGGCGTCGCGCACGTACTGTTCCATGCCCCATTCCTTGATGTAGCCGTGGCCACCGTAAACCTGCATGCAGTGGCTGGTGGCGAGCCAGGCGTTGTCGGTGAGGAAGGCTTTCACTATGGGCGTTAGCAGTGACACCAGGTCGGCACATTCCTTCACCTCGTCGGCGTCGTCGCTGTTGAGTTCCTTGTCGATCAAAAGAGCGATGTAGATGCCCAGCGCGCGGCCGCCTTCGGCGTAGGCGCGCGCGGTGAGCAGCATCTTGCGCACGTCGGGGTGCACGATGATGGTGTCGGCCGGTTGCGTGGGCTGCTTGGTGCCGCTCAGGCTGCGCATCTGCTGGCGGTCTTTCGCGTAGGCCACGGCGTTTTGATAGGCCACCTCCGTCAGGCCCACGGCCTGGTTGCCCACGCCCAGGCGCGCCGCGTTCATCATCACGAACATCGCCGCCAGGCCCTTGTGCGGCTGGCCGACGAGTGTGCCGACAG
>JAYUPP010000411.1:0-7233 GCA_043760045.1 Betaproteobacteria bacterium | reverse complement strand
TCGCGGGCATGAGCCAGAGCCAGAGGCTCTGGCCTTCGCCAGGCACAAACAGTCCGTATGGACTGTTTGTGTCCGGGCTCAGCCCGCAGCGTCGTCGCGCCTTGCCAGCGCACCGCATCGCAGCCCACTCGGGCGCGTTCAACTGCGGAATCTAGGTTAAACGTCTGCCGGGGTGTGGCTGAAAGCGGTGCAGGGCGGCACAGTCACGGCATCGTTTTCCGTTTCAACGTCACTCTGGAGCACCGCATGAAAACCGCCCTCATCGTTATCGACGTGCAAGCATCGTTCACCCGCCGGCCCTACTTTCAGCAGCAACAAACGGCGGCTTACTTGGCGGCTTACCTGGCGGAGCAAAACCGCCTGATCGCCGGCTGCAGCGCGGCCGGTGTGCCCATCGTGCGGGTGTTTCATGTCAGCCCGGGTGACGACGTGAGCGACCCCTTCTCGCGCGCCAGCGGTTGCGTCAAGCCGCTCGAAGGCTTGACTGAATTTGATGCTTCGTTGACGGTTTACAAAGAACGCCACAGCGCCCTGGTGGGCACCGGCCTGGACGTGTGGCTGGTGCAACACGGCATACAGCAGTTGATCGTCAGCGGCATCCGCACCGAGCAATGCTGCGAGACCACCACGCGCCACGCCTCAGACCTGGGCTGGAAGGTGTTGTTTGTGCCCGGGGCCACGCTCACGTTCGACATGGCGCTGGACGGCGGCGGCACCTTCACTGTGCCCGACATCCGCACGCGCACCGCTGCGGTGCTGCAGGGCCGCTTTGCAGATGTGGTGCCGGTGGACCAAGCGCTGCAGCGCGCCAGCGCAGACGCCACTCACTTGGCCGGCCATGCCTGAAACGCTGGACGTCTGGTTTGTGCTGCCACGCGGCAGCATGCTGCTGGACTGGGCCGGGCCGGCCGAGGCCTTTTGCATGGCCAACCAGGAATACCCCGCCCATGCTGAGGGCCAGGGCCCGTTCAGATTGCGCTTCACGGCGCCGCAAGCGCAGTCGCCCAGTTCAGTGGGGGCATTGATAGCGGGCCTGCAGCCGCTGCCCGAGCGCGTGCTGGCACCCGCTTGGGTGGTGGTGGTGGGCAAAAGGGCCACGGGTGCGCCCGGCCGCAGCCTGGCCGCAGCCGACACGCAAGAAGACCGCGCCGTGGTGCAGTGGCTGCAGCGTGTGCGCCCGGGGCAGGGCGGTGTGCGGCTGGTCACCGTGTGTTCGGGCGCGCTGCTGGCGGCCAGCGCGGGCTTGTTGGCCGGCCGCCGCGTCACCACCCACCACCTGGACCTGCAAGCCCTGGCCCAGCTGGCGCGGCGGCATGCCAGCAACGGCATGGCGGCGGTGGTGCAAGACCGCGTTTTTGTGCAAGACGGTGAACTGTGGTCCAGCGCCGGCGTCACGGCCGGCATCGACCTGGCGCTGCATCTGGTGGCCGACCACTGCGGCGCGGTGGTGGCCGCGCGGGTGGCGCAGCGCCTGGCGGTGGCCTTGCGCCGGGGGCCTGACGACCCGCAGCTGTCGCCTTTCCTGGCCCACCGGCAGCATTTCAACGCGCGGCTGCACCAAGTGCAGGACGCCGTGTCGCGCGCGCCGCAGCAGGCCTGGGACGCCGGGCGCATGGCCGCCGCGGCGCACACCACGCCGCGCACCTTGAACCGCTTGTTTGCGCTGCACATCGGTATCACGCCACTGGCTTATGTGCGCGGCATACGGCTGGCGCTGGCGCGCGCTGCTTTGCAGGCGGGCAGCACCGTTACCGCCGCTGCCGAAACCGCTGGTTTCAGCTCAGACCTGCAGCTGCGCCGCGCCTGGCTGGCGCAGGGCCTGCCGGGGGCACCTTCGAAGTTGCGTGCGGCGGCACCGTAGCTGCGCTCTCAGGCCATCTGCTCCAACCCGGCCATCGTGTCCGACCAGTCATGCTGCGGTTTGACGCCGCAGTTGGGGCTGCCGCGCTGCGCCAGCAGCTGTTTGAATGCCGCCGCCGGCACGGGCCGCGCAAACAAAAACCCCTGCATCGAATCACAGCCCAGCGCTTGCAGCGTTTGCGCCTGTTCCAGCGTTTCCACGCCTTCGGCAGTGACCTTCAAGCCCAGGCTGTGGCCCAGCTCGATGATGGCGCGCGCGATGGCGCGGTCGCGGGCATGTTGATCGTCGGGCTCGGGCCGCGGTGCATACAGGTCGCGCACAAACATGCGGTCGATCTTCAGCGCGTGCAGCGGAAAGGTCTTCAAATAGCCCAGTGATGAATGGCCGATGCCAAAGTCGTCCACCGCCAGGCGCACGCCGGTTTTCACCAGCTGGCCCAGCTTGTGCAGCGTCTCGGGGCTGGGGTCTAACAGCAGACCTTCGGTGACTTCGATCTGCAAGCGCGTGGCCGGGAAACCCGTTTGTGCCAGCACCGCCGCCACCGTGAGGGCAAAGTCGGCGTCGGCAAACTGGCGCGGCGACACGTTCACCGACAGCGTCAGGCCGTGTGCCCCCTGCGACAACCATTTCAGCGCCTGGCGGCAAGCTTCCTGCATCACCCAGCGGCCCACCGGCACGATGAGCCCGGTCTGTTCCAGTACCGGCACAAATTCGGCCGGTGATATTTGCGCCCGGCCGGGTTCGGGCCAGCGCAGCAGCGCTTCAACCGCCACGATCTGCTGGCCGGCGGCGTCCACGATGGGCTGGAAGGCGAGCGCAAAGCCGCCGCGCTGCGCGGTGCTGCGCAGCCGGTGCTCCATGTCCAGCCACAGGTCGTGTTGTTCCAGCAATGAAGGTTCGAAGTGCCGGCACACGCCGCCGCCGGCGGCCTTGGCGGCGCGCAGTGCCAGTTCGGCGGCTTGCAGCAAGCCGTCGGCCGACGTGGCGCCGGCTTCGGCGGTGGCGGTGCCGATGCTGGGTGTCAGCACCATTTCGCGGCCAGCCACCCGGCACGCGGGCTCGAACGCGCGCAGCAGGTTGCGCGCCACCACACCCAGCGTTTGTGGGCTGGCCATGCCGGTAACCTGCACCACAAAGCGGTCGGCGCTCAGGCGGGCCAGCAGGTCGCGCCCGCGCAGCACTGCGCGCATGCGCTGCGCGGCGGTGCGCAGCACGTCGTCACCGGCGCTCTGGCCCATGGCATCGTTGATGAGGTGGAAGCGGTCGATGTCGATCACCAGCACCCCCACGGCCTGCTGGCGGCGGCGGTGGCGGTGCATCGAAGCTTGCAGCGCCGTGCGCAGGCCATCGCGGTTCAGGGTGCCGGTCAGCGCATCTTGCTGGCCCTGGCTGTGCAGGCGTTGGTCGGTGCCTTGCAGGTCCAGCAGCAGCGGCTGCAGCAGCCAGCGCCACAGGCCCGCTGCGCTGGCGCTGCTGCACAGCGCCAACACCCCCGCCACCGCCCAGGGGTTGGGCAGCGCACCGGCCGCTGCCGGGCTCGCAGCCGCAGGGGCGGCGAAGGTGCAAAAAAGCAGCCACAACAAGGGCGGCAGCAGCGCCCATATCAAAGCCGAGCCTGTCAAAACCACGCCCGCAGGCAGCGGCCCGGCCAGGCCCGCCGAGGCGCGTGAGCGGCGGTTTTTTGGGGGGGCACGCACGTGCGGACGTTGCACGGAGCGCGGTTCTGAGCGCGGTTCTGATTGCGGTTCGGTGCGTTGCCCGGGTCGGTGCTCGGCGCTGGTTTGCAAAGGGCCCGTCATGCGGCCACCTCTATTTCTTTTAACTGAGTGGCTTCTTCGGCGTACACCACCACGCGGTTGCGGCCCCCGCGCTTGGCGCGGTAAAGCGCCTGGTCGGCGCGGTCCATCATCAGTGCCGAAGTGGCCGCCGCAGTGCCCAGAACTTCCACACCCAGGCTGGCGGTGACGTGCAGGCCCTGCACCTCGTGCACAGCGGCCGCGCATTCACTTTCAATGCAGCTGCGCAACCTTTCTGCCACCCTTGCTGCGGCCGGCGCGGCCAGGCCCGGCAGCACCATGCAGAACTCTTCACCGCCGTAGCGCCCCACCAGGTCGCCGGGGCGCGCGCAGGCCTGCAGGCGCTGTGCAACTTCCTGGATGACGCGGTCGCCGATGCCGTGGCCGTAACGGTCGTTCACCGACTTGAAGTGGTCGATGTCGAGCATCAGGCAGCTCACCGGCTGGCCGCTTCTGCGCGCCTGCGCCAGCGCCGCGTCAAAAGCAGCCAGCAGCGCGCGCCGGTTCAGGCAGCCGGTCAGCGGGTCGCGCGTGGCCAGGCGTTCCAGCTCGGTGTTCTGCCGCTGAACTTCTTCGTTAGACTGGTTCAATGCCTGCATCGCGCCGCGCAGGGCTTCGTTGGAACGGTGCAGCTCAGACACGTCGTCAAAGGTGGCCATGCAGCCGCGTGTGGCGCCGCCGGCGTCGCTGATGGGCGTGCAGTTCAGCGTCAGCCAGCGTTCACCGGCCGTGCCTGCGGCCACCACCAGTGCCAGGTCAGACACGGCAGTGCCGTCGGCCACCGTGCGTGCCCAGGGGTGTTCACGTTCGTCGCCGCCCAGGCTTTCGGCCAGCCAGGGCAGCGCCGAAAGTGCGGTGCCGGCGGCCACTTGCGCGGCCATCGGGTGCAGTTTGCGGAAGGCCTTGTTGACCAGCAACACACGCCCGCGGTCGTCCAGCACGGCCACGCCTTCGGCCATCACGTCAAAGGCGTTCTGCACCCGCTCGGGTATGGCTGACGAAGGGTCCAGGTGCTGCAGCACGCGCCGCAGGTACAGGCCAAACACCAGCGTGCCGGCTACCGACATGAAAAACAGGGTGGTCATCAAGGGTTGTTGCACAACGATGGCAAAGAGCGTGCGTTCGTCGCGCACAAAAGCCATTTCCACCTGGCCCCACGGCCCGGTTGCTGACTGCAAGGGCACGCTGACTTGTTCGGGCGCGGTGCGCCGCGTGCCTTCGGCGCGCCACAGCTGCGTGTGTGGGCCGGCCTGCGCCAACAGGCCACCGCCGGTGCGCCGCACCGCCAGCGTGCGCAAGCCCGGCGTTTGGGTGGCCAGCGCATCCAGCGTGCGCTGCAGCAGCGCTGCGTCGTCTTGCTGCAGCAGCACGGCCACCTGCACCGCCATGCCCTCGGCCAGATGCTGACGCAGGCGCAGGGCCTGGTTTTCACGGTCGGGCATGACGCCAAAAAACAGGTCGGCCAGCAGCACCAGCGTGCCGCTCAGGCCCACCAGGGCCATCGTCATCTGCAACCAGGGGCCGGGTCGCTTCAAGCGCAGCTTGGGTTTGAAGCTTTTCATCATCACGGGCTCCGGGCGGTCTGTTCTTCTGCCGCTTCATCGAACAGGCTGGCCACGGCGCTGTCGTCAAAGCCTTCGGACAGCGGGCTCTCGCTTTCGGGGTCGTCAGGCGCGGGCGGAACCAGGTCTTCGCTGGGGCGCGACAGCACGGGCAGCAGGTCGATGTGGCGCCAGGCCGGCACGCCCATCAATATGGAAGTCAGCAAGCCGCCGCTGCGGGTCAGCCACCACAGCAGTCCCGCCGTCAGGCCGGCGCTGGCCACCGGGGTGGGGTTGTGCAGGATGCGGATGAGGGCCGAGTTGTCATCTGCCCTGTCGTCGCTGGCGCCCGGCGCGCCTTCGGCGCCGGTGTGGCCGGTGTCGGTGTTGGCGCTGCGCCACTGCACACGCAGCGAATCGCGGTTGGTGGCCTGGTGGGCGCTGTCCGTGGTGTTGCCGCCGATGTCGTTGCCGCTGCCGCTGCCGTTGCCAGCGTCCTGGGCTGCGGGATTCCAATCGAAGCTGAGCCCCTGCGCACCCGCTGCACCGGCCTGGCTGCGCGCCAGCCACTGCTGCAGGTTACGCATGTTTTGCATGCTGTTGACGTTGCTGCTGCGCGAGCTGTCGATGGCTGGCTCTGGCACCGCCGTGCCCGTTGCGTCAGCAGCTGTGCGGCTTGATGTTGCTGCTGCAAGGGCTTCGGCGTTGGTGTCGTCCTGGGCTTGGCCTGCGCTTTGTGCGGATGCAGCCGGCGTTGCAACGTCAGGCGCGCGCAGTGCGTCGGCGTTTGGCCTGTCAGGTGCGCTGGCGGCGCCAGCGTCGGTGGCGTGCTGGGCTGATAACGCCTTGGCCACGCGGCCGATGGTGCTGCTGGTCAGGCTTTCGGCACGGCCCAAACCGTCGGTCCAGCCGATACGCACTTGCACTTCGCGGCCCACATCGTCGGCGCCCAGCTGGTAGCTGCTGGCGGTGGCGCCCGCCACGGGCACGCCGTCACGCAGCCACTGGTAACTGACGGCGCCCATGCCATCGGCATCGGACACGGCAGACACATTGGCCGTCAGCACCTGGTTTTCTGCGGCGGTGCCCTGCGTCACCGGCAGGCCTGAAGGGCTGTCGTCGCGGGCGCTCACTTGCACCGTGGTGAGCTGCAGCGCGGCGCTGCCGCCGTCGCTGTCGGTCAGCTGCCACTGCACGGTGCGCGCCCCCGCTGCAGGTGCGTCGGTGTTGGTGTTTTGGTAGTGCACGGCCTGCAGCAGCGCGGTGGCTGCGGCAGGCGAAGCGTTCTGGTTGAAGGACACCCGCAGCGGCGTGCCCGATGTGCCGCCGCTGACGCTGCCCACGGCCACGCCGCCGAACAGCACTTGCGCACCGCCAAGGCCGATCTGCCCCGCACCCAGGCCCTGGTGGGCCACGGCCAACACGTCCTCATCGGCTTGCAGGCCGGTCGCAAACTGCACGGCCAGCGTGGCGCCGGTCCAGTCCACGCTGTCGGGATCGAGCACCAGCGCGTGGCGCTGGGGGTCCAGCGGCCGGGCGCCATCGCCTTCAGCGTAGGCCAGCAGGCTGCCCTGCAAGCCGCTGATGGTGGGCACGTCGTTGGTGGGTGTGTAGGCAACGGTTGCCGTGCGCGGGGTGGACTGCAAGGTGGCGTCAGCGGCCGTCACGTTGAACGTGGGCGGCACTTCATCACCGTCGTCAACAAACTGCACGCGGTTGCCGGCCAGGTCGGCTGTCGTGAATGTGGTGATTGGCGTACCAACACCTGAAGTCAGCTGGAGGTAGCCACCAGCAACTCCGCTGACCGTGTAGGTGAAGCTGGTGTCATCAGGATCGGTGATGCCAAAGTTGCCCGGCGCCAGCGTGACTGTCTGGCCTTCGTTCAAAGTCAGCGCAGCCGCTGTGACGACTGGCGCATCGTTCACCGGCGTGTAGTTAATCGTCGCAGCCAAGGTGTTCGAATCCACGTCGCCGTCGTTGACGGTGATGCTGAATGCCGGCGCTACTTCGTTGCCGTCGTCGACGAACTGCACCA
>JAYUPP010000410.1:0-2855 GCA_043760045.1 Betaproteobacteria bacterium | reverse complement strand
ACGCCGCGCTGGCACTGGGTTTTGAAGGTCGCTACCGCGCCATGTCCAATGGGCGGCAGCAGTTGGAGGCCGTGCGCGCACGCCTGGGGCAAATCATTCAGCAGCAGCGCGGGCCCTACCCGCCCGCGCTGGCCGACCACTGGCCGGTGCAGGCCGTAACTTCACGCGCGGCCCTGTCATGGTTGCCGCTGGCGGCCACGGCTGCGGTGGTGCTGCTGGCGCTGGGTGGCGCCTATGCACTGATGGTCACTTCGCTGGCCGATCGTGCCGATCCGGTGTTTGGCCAAATTCAACGCTTGCGTCTGCCGCCCCCAGTAGCAGCGGTGGCGCAGCCGGCGCCGAAGCCACGTGTGGCGCAGTTTTTGGAAGCCGATGTGCGTGCCGGCCTGGTGGCCGTGCGCGATGAAATCGACCGCAGCGTGGTCACGGTGCGGGGCGACGGATTGTTTGCCAAAGGCAGCGCGGCGCTGCTCGACGAGCGCCAAGACTTGATGCGCCGCATCGCCGCCGCGCTGGTGCGCGTGGGGGGCGACGTGCTGGTCACAGGCCACACCGACAACACCCCCATGCGCACGGCGCGTTTTCCTTCCAACTGGCACTTGTCGGAAGAACGGGCAGGCCATGTGCGCGACTTGATCGCGAGCGCTGGTGTACCGGCCGAGCGCTTGCGCGCACAAGGCCTGGCTGACGGCGCACCGGTGCTGCCGAACGACAGCGAAAGCAACCGCGCCGCAAATCGGCGTGTAGAGATCACGCTGTTTGCAGCCCGGCCCGACGTGCTGGCGCGGCCTGCAGCGGCGGCCAAGTCCGGCGTGGCCTCACCCACGGCCTCGCCCACACCCGCGCCTGCCGCGGCGTCCCGCTAACCGCACTGCCATGCTGAAGAAGATCCTGGGCTTCATTTTCAACCGCTGGCTGCTGCTGGCGGTGCTGGTGCTGGCCTGGTTTTTGGCGGTGTGGGTTTTTGGGCCCTCGCTGGCCTTCAACGACATGCGGCCGCTGGACAGCGAACGGGCGCGTTGGTTCACTTTGGCGGGCACTGCAGCGGCTGTGGGCGCTGGCGTGGTCTGGCGCCTGTGGCGCGCGCGCCGAGGCAACGCTCAAGTGGTGGCCCAGTTAAGCAACCCGGTGCCAGGCGCCCCGGTAGCGGAAAGCGCCGACATGGCCGCCGTGCGCCAGCGTTTTGAAGCTTCGTTGAAGCTGCTGCGCCACGCCCGTTTCACTGCAAAACACGGCGGCGCTGCCGGTTTATGGCAAAAAGTCAACGACCGTTTTTCGGGCCGCTATCTGTACCAACTGCCGTGGTACCTCATCATCGGCGCGCCCGGCACGGGCAAGACCACGGCGCTGCGCAATGCCGGCCTGCAGTTCCCGTTGGCCACACAAATGGGTGAACAGGCGGTGCGCGGTGTCGGCGGCACACGCGACTGCGACTGGTGGTTCACCGACCGCGCGGTGCTGATTGACACCGCCGGCCGTTTCACAACCCAAGACAGCGACCAGGCCAACGACAAGGCCACCTGGGGCGGCTTTTTGGCGCTGCTCAAACGTTCACGCCCGCGCCAGCCGCTGAACGGTGTGTTGGTCACCGTGTCGGTGCAGGAACTATTGGGCAAAAGTGCAGCCGAGCGCGTGAGCCATGCACACACCGTGCGCGCGCGCCTGCAAGAGCTGTACGAAAAACTGGGTGTCAGCCTGCCGGTGTATTTGCTGGTCACCAAGTGCGACTTGATGGGCGGGTTTACCGAGACGTTTTCCAACCTCGACAAAGACCAGCGCGCGATCCCGTGGGGCTTCACCTTTGCGTTGCAGCCGCGTTCGTTTCAGGCCGCTTTGCCGATCGAATTTGACGCCCTGCTGGCGCGCCTGGACCAGGGCCAGATCGACCGTTTGCAGGCCGAGGCAGACCCGGCACGGCGCGTGCGCATTTACGGCTTCCCCAACCAACTGGCCAACCTGCGCGCCAGCCTGCTCGACTTTGTGCAGCAGACCTTTGCACCGTCGCCCTTTGAAGCCGACCCGTTGCTGCGCGGTGTGTACTTCGTCAGCGGCACCCAAGAAGGCACGCCGATTGACCGCGTGCTGGGTGCCGTGGCGCGCCGCTACCAGCTTGCGCAAGTGGTGCTGCCGCCGCTGCGCGCCAGTGGCCGCAGCTACTTTTTGCAGCGGCTGCTGAGCGAGGTGGTATTTGCTGAACAAGGGCTGGCCGGCACCAACCGCAGCTGGGAGCGGCGGCGCAAGGGGGCAGTGGGCGCCGGCTACCTGGCGCTGGCTGCGCTGATCGTGGGCTTTTTGCTGGCCTGGTGGAACAGTTGGCGCAACAACAATGACTACATCCAGGCTGTGGCCGCACGCAGTGTGGAGGTGCAGCGCCAGGTGCAGGAGACCCCGAACCGCGCGTCTTCAGACCTGTTGCCGCTGTTGCCCGCGCTGCAAGCCACCCAAGGGCTTGCGCGTGCCGGCCGCGGTGAAGGCGCGGCGGTGCCCTGGTCGCTGGGTTTTGGCCTGTACCAGGGGCGCAAACTGGACGGTGCAGCAGGGCAAGCCTACGAACAAATGCTGCGCGAAGCCGTGCTGCCCCGGCTGGCGCTGCGCTTTGAAGCACAACTGCGGCTGGACAGCCAGCCCGACGCGCATTACGAAGCGCTGAAGGCCTACCTGATGTTGTATGAAACCGCGCACTTCGACGCGCCGGCCTTGAAGGCCGCCGTTGAGGCCGACTGGGACCAGCACCTGGCGCGCAACGCCGCGCCCGAGCAACACGAGGCACTGGGCCGGCATTTGCAAGCGCTGCTGGCGCAGGGCGCCATGGCCTCACCGCTGCCGCGCGACCAAGGCCTGGTGGACAGCACACG
>JAYUPP010000409.1:0-7267 GCA_043760045.1 Betaproteobacteria bacterium | reverse complement strand
AATGGCGCGTGGCTTTTGACGCCGACGGTCAGAAAGCGCGCATTTACACCAACAACCGCGCAGCTGCCACCAACTTCACCACCAACTATGTGGGTGTGCTCGACACCACCTACACGATAGAAACCATAGGCGGCAACCGGGTGCTGAAGTTCGCGGCCATGCCGGATGGCTTCGAGCGCGACTACATGTTTCAGCGCATGTTTGCCGAACGTGACGGCAGTGTCTGGTACGCCTTCAAAGACCATGTGCCCACGACGCCGATGTACAGCATCCGGCTGAACGGCACGGCCGCGAGCGCGCTGTTCAGCACCCTGGGCATCAACTGAGCGTTCAGTCCGTCCAGTCCGTTCAGACTTTCAGCGCAAGCCCGCCCCGGCCACGGTGGCGGGCTTTTTAGCACCTTTTGTCACAGCACCGTCGCAGGGCCCGTGGCTGCGCCTGAACTCGCTGGGCATGACAGCGCCGCCCGCTGCATGCAGGCCGCGTGCCAGTGCCCGCGCCATGCGCTCTTGTCTGACGAGCGGGCCGCGGTCGTTGCGCTGGCGGGCGCTCCAGGCCTGGCCTTCTTCCACCAGCTGGGTCGCCACATCCACCCCGCCCACTTCCAGGTTGGCCACCAGGCGCCCGTAGCTGTCGCGCACCACGGCCTGCAGGCGGCCGGGTTTGTTCAGCACCCGTTCGGCCAGTGCACGCTGCGACTCGCGGCCGTGCAACTGGCAGATTTCAGGGGCGTCGATGCGCGCCAGCCGCACCTCAACGGCGGTGCCGCGCTGGCCTTGCTGCACAGGGGTGAACCACAGGCTGTCGCCGTCCACCACGCGTGTTGTCATGCCCTCCATCACGGCCTGGCGCGGCGGGTTGCGGGCTGCGGCGGCGGCGGCGTGCAGCGCCAAACCACAAACCAGTGCCAGTGTGCCCAGGCAGGATGAGAAGGCCTTGTCATTCATGCCCGCCAGTGTCAGCCGGCGCCGCACTGTCAGCCGGCTGCGGGCGACGTTTGCGCCCGCCCGGGATGTGAATTTTTCCCGCCCCGGGCGGGGTGTGAACTTTTCCCGCCTCCGGCCCAGCCAGTGCCGCTTCCGAGGCCGCCAGCAAACGGTCGAGCCGGTCTTTCAGTTTTTCGGTGGACAGTTGTTCGCGCAGCCTTGCCACCAGCAACGGGAATGCAAACGGGCTGGCCACCGTCAGGTCCACCACATCCATAGGCAAGCTCTGCAGCCGCTGCAGCGTGTGCTGCAGGCGCTGCAGTTCCAGTTCCTGTTGCAGCACCTCGGTCTGCGCCTGGTTCAGCAGCTGGTTGCCGGGGTCGTAGGTGCGAAACACTTCGTAGAACAGGCTGCTCGACGCCTGCAGTTGGCGCATGCTTTTTGCCGCCCCGGGGTAGCCGCCAAACACCAGGCCCGAGACACGCGCAATCTCCCGAAAGCGGCGCTGCGCCAGTTCACCGGCGTTCAGGCTGGCCAGCACGTCTTGCAACAGGTTTTCAGAAGACAGCCAGCTGCCACCTGCACCACCCGCACCACCCGCAAGGGCCGCATCAAGGTCAATCTTCTCGGCCGCCATGATCTCAAGGCCGTAGTCGTTGACGCTGAGCGAAAAGGTGTTGGGCGCTTGCCGTGCCAGCCGCCAGGCCAGCAGTTGCGCCAGCCCGGTGTGCACGTTGCGGCCAGCAAAGGGGTAGATGAAGAGGTGGTGGCCTTCGCGCGTTTGCAGCCTTTCAACCAGCAGGCGGCCACTTTGGGGCAGCCTGGACAAACGCGCCTGCGCTTGCAGCATCGGCGCGGCAGCCTGCATCTCGGGCCCTTCCAGCACGCCAGTGGCGGCCTCGTCGATCATGCGTTGCACGGCAGCCGCAAGCTCGTTCGACAGCGGCATCTTGCCGCCGTTCCAGCTGGGCACCGCGCCTTTGACTTTTTTCGCCAGCCGCACCAAAGCCGCCATGTCGCGCAGCTGCACAAATTCCAGCACCCGGCCAGCGAACACAAAACAGTCGCCCTTGTGCAGCCGGGCGATGAAACCTTCTTCGATGTGGCCCAGCGTGGCGCCACCCCCCAACCATTTCACGGCCAAAGAACTGTCACTGACGATGGTTCCCACCTGCAGGCGGTGACGCCGTGCAATCTGGGTGTTCGGCACGCGCCAGACGCCGTCCACCACCTGCACGCGGTGATATTCGGGGTAAGCCGTCAGGCTGCTGCCACCCTGCGCCACAAAGGCCAAGGCCCAGGCGAATTCAGCGTCGGTGAGATGGCGGTAGGCCCAGGCGCTGCGCAGTTCCTGCAGCATGTCAGCGGCGTCGTTTTCTGCTTTGAAGCCACCGCCCAGAGCCACCGTCACCAGGTGCTGCACCAGCACGTCCAGCGGTTGGTCGGGGCTGCTGCGGGCTTCCACAACACCTGCCAGACCAGCGCGCCGGGCGGCTGCGGCTTCCACCAGTTCCAGCGTGTGCGTGGGCACCAGCGTGATGCGGCTGGCGCGGCCGGGTGCGTGGCCGCTGCGGCCGGCGCGTTGCAAAAGCCGCGCCACGCCCTTGGCACTGCCAATCTGCAGCACCCTTTCCACAGGCAGAAAGTCCACCCCCAGGTCGAGGCTGGATGTCGCCACCACCGCCTTCAGCCGGCCCTCTTTCAAGCCCAGCTCAACCCATTCCCGCACCGCTTTATCAAGCGAGCCGTGGTGCAGCGCCACCACGCCCGCCCAGTCGGGCCGCGCCTGCAGCAGCAGCTGGTACCAGATTTCAGCTTGAGAGCGGGTGTTGGTGAACACGAGTGTGGTGCCCGAGCGGTCGATCTCGTCCACCACCGGCTGGCACATCTGCGCGCCCAAATGGCCGGCCCACGAGAAGCGTCCCGGTTCGGTGGGCAACAGGGTGTCGATCAGCAGCGCCTTGGGCGTGCGGCCCTGCACCAGACAGGGCGCGGGTGCGTTGGAAGTTTTGCCGTCAGCCCCGCGGCTGTCCATCAAGGTCGCCATCGCTTCGCCCAGGTTGCAAAGCGTGGCGCTCAGGCCCCACACCACCAGCCGCGGGTTGAAGCGCCGCAGGCGCGCCAGCGCCAGCTGCACCTGCACGCCGCGTTTGTTGCCGATCAGCTCGTGCCATTCATCCACGATGACGGTGTGCACGCCGCCCAGTTCGGTGGCCGCGCTTTCGCGCGTCAGCAGCAGGCTCAGTGACTCGGGTGTGGTCACCAGCGCCTGCGGCAGCCGGCGGTCCTGGCGCGCACGTTCGCTGCTGGGGGTGTCGCCCGTGCGTTGGCCCAGCAGCCACCCTGGCAGCAGCGCGCTCAGCGGCGGCTGCAGCGCACGGGTGGTGTCGGCAGCAAGGGCGCGCATGGGCGTCAACCACAGCACACGCAAGCCTGCTTTTTCTTGGGCGGCTTCTTTGGCATCAACGGCAGCGCACTGCAGGCTGCGCAACAAGGCGCCCAGCCAGACGGCATAGGTTTTGCCACTGCCGGTGGTGGCGTGCAGCAGCCCACTTTGGCCCGCCGCCATGGCCTGCCAAACCTGCAGCTGGAATTCAAAAGGCAACCAGCCGAGGCCGGCAAACCAGGCCCGGGCCGCACCCAGTCCAGCCACCGACGGGTCTTCAACATGCCGCATATTTTTGGTGTTATTTTTCAACACTGCTCAAACATTCCAAGCCTAAAGATTGGCATCGAACCCCGCATTCCGGGGGGTTGACGGGGCCCTGCTGCAGGGCCGGCGATGACACAATTGTTTACATGCGGACACAGTTGCAGTTCCTTTGAGTCCCATTCTTTCCCCTCGCGACCTGGACCGCTTGCGTGACCCCGATTCGGGCGACAGCGTAGGCGGTTTTGCATTGGAAGGTGGCGAAGCTGCCGCATCCGGCAGCGAGGGCGGCGCAACGTCCCACGCCCCCTTGCCTGCTGAAGCCGGCGCCCAGGCCTTGTTGCAGACGCAGCACATGCACCGCCTGTTCAGCCTGGGCCAGCACAACGGCGCTTTCCAGGCCGGGCGCAGTGCGCTGGCGCATTGGCATGCGCTGCAAGAACACGCCATGTCATGTGAAGTGCTGCGTGTGCTGTCGGCGAGCTGCATGGAACACGAGCAGGGTGTTGAAGCTTTGGCGCTGGCGCGCCACGCGCTGCGCCTGGCGCGGGTGCGGGTGTTGCCGCTGGCGCTGGTGCAGTCGCTCTCATTGCTGGGCGTTTTGCACGGGCGGCTGCACGATGTGGGGGTGGGCGAAACGCTGGTGCTGCAAGCGCTTTCACGGGCGCGGGAAATGAACCACCGCCCGGTGCTGATGCAAACGCTGGATGCGCTGCTGAGCGTGCTGCTGGAAGCCCACGAAGTGCAGCGCCTGGCCGGTGACGAAGCCACCATGCAGGCCACCGCACAACGGCTGCTGCGCCACGCCAACCATTCGCTGGCGCAAAGCGGGCCGCTGCCCGGCAGTTTCATCGACCTGCAGTTGCGCCTGCAGGCCGCCGCAGCGCTGGTGGCCTGCGGCCGGCCAGGAGACGCGCTGCCGGTGCTGACCGCATGCCACGAACTCGCGCGCCAGGCGGGCTATCACGGGCTGACCCTGTGGGCGCAGCTGCACGGCGCGCAGGCCTTGATGTGGATGGGCAACGACAGCGCTGCGCTGACTGCGGTGCAGCAACTGGCGCCGCAGCTGTCGGCCGACGAGCCGCCCCGCTTGCGCCTGGCCGCGCTGGCGCTGCAGGCGCACCTGGCCGAAAGCCTGGGTGACACCGAGCAGGCCGACAGCCACCGTGCTGCGGCGCACACGTTGCGTGACGTGCTGCTGCGCCAGCGCTTCAAGCTGCGTGCCACCCTGCGCCGCAATGCCGACGACGTGATGCAAACCCTTGCCACGCTGGACCGCGAATGGCAGGAACGCGGCGTGCCACCCCGGCTGCCGATCGATGCCGCGGTGGCATCGCGGCCGATGCCGCTTTCCGAGACACCACCGCCAGCTCCAACTTCGGCCTCAACACCAGAGCCCGACGCGCCAGCGCGGTAGTCAGAACCGGCATGCACGAGCCGTCTTGGCCGGCCCCGCCCCCAGTATCCAGCCCTCCACCGCGTCCACCTGCGCCGGCAAGCCGTCACCGGGCTGCCTGCGCGCCCAGGCCGCCTGCGCCAGGCACAACACGGCGTCCAGGCGGTCGCCGCTGGCATCGGCCACCAGTTCACCGGCCTGGGCCGGAGTCAGCTTCAGCCGCAGCTTCAGGCGCGTGCGGCCCTGCTCCAGCGCTTCCACGATGTCCTTGCGCGCCAGCAGGCGGTCGCTGGCGTCGCTGTTTTTGTATGACCGCCGGCCGATCAGCTCAAACGCCAACAAGCCGGGGTAACCCTCCAGCGCCACCCGCCCGGGGTCGCCCGCGCACAGGCGCGGCAGGTGTACACCGGCGGCCACCAAACGCGACAAGCCTTCGTAGTACATGAACCCCACCGGCACATAACGCGTTTGCAGCGGGCTGGTGGAACTGATGCCGGGCATGGCTGCGTCGGTTGCGCGGTGCAGCAGGCGCTGGCCTTTGGGCTGCGTGTTGCCAAAGGCGTCCACCAGCGCGCGAAAGGCCATGCGCGTGGTGCAGCGGCGCTGCAGTTCGTTGATGACGCTGCGGGTGTCGGTGCCCAGGCCCTGGGCGTGCACAAAAGCGCGTGGCAAACCGAAGGGAAAGTCGAAGGCACCGTACCAGGGGCCGGGCTCTTGCAGCACCGCTTCAAAGTCGGCCAGTGTGGGCATCATCTGCAGGTTTTGCAGCTGCAGCACGGCGCCGCGCATGACACCCCGCGCCAGCACCACCGGCTTGCGCTTGCTGGGTGCACTGCTGAAGTCAAGGCCCCAAAGCGGGAAGTTGCTGGTGGTACCGCTGGCGGTACTGCTGCCGTCCATGTCGTCATCGCTTCCATCAACCCGTGACACCACAGACCCAGGCAGGCGCCGATTCTGCACCGGGCGCTGCGGCACAGCGGCGCTGGCTTTCAAACTACAGTGCTGCCCATGAAACAGGCCCATTCAGCATCACATCCAGTCCTTGTTGAAGCGCTGCGGGGCGGCACCCTCGAATCGGCGCACCGTGGCGCGTTGGCGGTGGTGGACGCTGATGGCGCCGTGCACACGCAGCTGGGCAGCATCGACCGGCCGATCTTTCCGCGCTCGGCCGTGAAGGTGCTGCAGGCGCTGCCGCTCATTGAAAGCGGTGCCGCCGAGCACTGGCAACTGACGAACGAAGAGCTGGCGCTGGCCTGCGCTTCACACGGCGGCGAGCCGCGCCACGCCAGCACCGCAGCGGCGATGCTGAACAAGGCGGGGGTAGACGTGGCCGCGCTGGAATGCGGCGCCCACTGGCCCTACAACGACGCGGCGGTGAAAGCGCTGGCCGCCAGCGGCCAGCAGCCGAGCGCGCTGCACAACAACTGCTCGGGCAAACACGCCGGCTTCGTGTGCCTGGGCTGCAAGATGGCCGGCGACAGCGACCGGCGGGCCTTCTTAAGCGACTACATCCAAGCGCAGCACCCGGTGATGCGCGAAGTGACGGCCGCGTTGCAAGCCACCACGGGCTACGACCTGGCGAAGGCACCGGTGGGCACTGACGGTTGTTCGATTCCCACTTACGCCGTGCCGCTGCGCCAGCTGGCGCATGCCTTCGCCCGCGTCGGCAGTGGCGTGGGCCTTTCCAGCGGCCACCAGCGCGCCGCCCAGCGCCTGCGCGCGGCCGTGGCCGCAGCGCCTTACATGGTGGCCGGCACCGGCCGTTTTGACAGCCGCGTGATGACGCTGCTGGGTGCGCGCGTGTTTTGCAAGGTCGGCGCTGAAGGGGTGTATTGCGCCGCGCTGCCCGATCAAGGCCTGGGCGTGGCCGTGAAGATGGACGACGGCAACACCGCGCGCGCCTGCGAAGTGGTGATGGCAGCGTTGATCGTGCAGCTGGTTCGTTTGTCAGACGATGAAAGAGCAACCATGGCCGCGCTGGCCGATCAGGCCATCACAAACTGGAACGGCATCGAGGTGGGCCGCCTGCGCGCCGCGTCAGCATTGGCGCAGCCTGGCCCAGGCAACCGCTGAAGGCAGCTGCTGGCCATGACCCCAAACAAAGCTCCGGCTCAGAGGTTGAGGGTTTTTCGAGCGTGCCCGGGAGGCGCGTCAAAACGTGCCCAATCCAGGCGCAAAGCACAGCCATAGCCCGGTTATGGCGAGCATTTGCAACGACGAGTGGGTGCGTTTTGGCGTGCAAAGCGGGCATGAACGAAAGACTCTCAGCCTCTCAGCCCGCAGCGTCGTCGCCCT
>JAYUPP010000408.1:0-7284 GCA_043760045.1 Betaproteobacteria bacterium | reverse complement strand
AAGCTCAGGCCGTTGCCGCCACCGCCTTCGCCGTATCGGCATATTCCTCGATCTGATCAAAGTTCATGTACTTGTAGATCGCCGCGCCGTCCTTGTTCACCACGCCCATCGCTTCGTGGTACTCGGCAACCGTTGGGAGGTGCCCCAGGCGTGAAGCAATGGCCGCCAGCTCGGCCGAGGCCAAAAACACATTCGTGTTTTTGCCCAGCCGGTTGGGGAAGTTGCGGGTGGAAGTGGACACCACCGTGGCACCTTCACGCACCTGCGCCTGGTTGCCCATGCACAGGCTGCAGCCGGGCTGTTCGGTGCGCGCACCGGCAGCGCCGAAGTGGGCGTAGTGGCCTTCCTTGATCAGCTCGCTCTGGTCCATCTTGGTGGGTGGCGCTACCCACAGTTTGACGGGTATGTCGCGTTGCCCGGCCAGCAGTTTGGCGGCCGCGCGGAAGTGGCCGATGTTGGTCATGCAGCTGCCGATGAAGGCTTCGTCGATCTTGGTGCCGGCCACTTCGCTGAGGAATTTCGCGTCGTCGGGGTCGTTCGGGCAGCACAGGATGGGCTCTTTGATGGCGGCCAAATCGATCTCGATGATTTCGGCGTACTCGGCGTCTTTGTCGGCTTCCAGCAACTGCGGGTTGGCCAGCCAGGCTTCCACTTTTTCAATGCGGCGCTGCAGCGTGCGCGCGTCCTGGTAACCGTTGGCGATCATGTTCTTCATCAGCACCACGTTGCTCGTCAGGTATTCCTGTATCGGCTCGGGATTCAGCTTGATGGTGCAGCCGGCGGCGCTGCGTTCGGCGCTGGCGTCGCTGAGCTCGAATGCCTGCTCCACTTTAAGGTTAGGCAAGCCTTCGATTTCCAGGATGCGGCCCGAGAAGGCGTTGATCTTGCCGGCCTTGGCCACCGTCAGCAGGCCCTGTTTGATGGCGTACAGCGGAATGGCATGCACCAGGTCGCGCAGCGTCACGCCCGGCTGCATGGTGCCTTTGAAACGCACCAGCACCGATTCAGGCATGTCCAGCGGCATCACGCCGGTAGCAGCACCGAATGCCACCAAACCGGAACCGGCTGGGAAGCTGATGCCGATGGGGAAACGCGTGTGGCTGTCGCCGCCGGTGCCCACGGTGTCGGGCAACAGAAGGCGGTTCAGCCACGAGTGAATGACCCCATCCCCCGGGCGCAGGCTGACGCCGCCGCGGTTGCTCATGAAAGCCGGCAGCTCGCGGTGGGTTTTCACGTCCACCGGTTTCGGGTAGGCGCTGGTGTGGCAGAAACTTTGCATCACCAGGTCGGCGCTGAAACCCAGGCAGGCCAGGTCTTTGAGCTCGTCGCGGGTCATGGGGCCGGTGGTGTCCTGGCTGCCCACCGTCGTCATCTTCGGTTCGCAGTAAGTGCCGGGGCGCACCCCTTGGCCTTCGGGCAGGCCCACTGCGCGGCCCACCATCTTTTGGGCTGATGTGAAACCGGCTGTGGTGACGATGGGCGGCGCGGGCAGGCGGAAAACTGTGGCAGCAGGCAGGTGCAGAAATTCACGCGCCTTGGCCGTCAGGCTGCGGCCAATGATGAGGTTGATGCGGCCGCCCGCGCGCACCTCGTCAAACAGCACTTCGCTGCGCAGCTGGAAGGTTTTGACGACCGCGCCGTTTTTGCTGATCTTGCCGTCGTAGGGCTCGATGTCGAGCACGTCGCCCATCTCAAGACCTGTGACGTCCACTTCGATGGGTAGCGCGCCGCTGTCTTCCTGGGTGTTGAAGAAGATGGGCGCAATCTTGCCGCCCAAAGTGACGCCACCGAAGCGTTTGTTGGGCACAAAAGGAATGTCTTCACCAAAGCCCCAGACGATGCTGTTGGTGGCACTTTTGCGTGATGAACCGGTGCCCACCACGTCGCCCACATAAGCCACCAGGTGGCCCTTGGCTTTCAGTTCTTCGATGAACTGCATGGGGCCGCGTTTGCCGTCTTCTTCGGGCTTGAAGGCCGCGCCTTCACGCGTGTTTTTCAGCATTGCCAGGTAATGCAGCGGAATGTCGGGGCGGCTCCAGGCGTCGGGCGCCGGGCTCAGGTCGTCGGTGTTGGTTTCACCGGGCACCTTGAAGACGCTGATGGTGATGGTTTTGGGCACCTCGGGGCGCACGGTGAACCACTCGGCGTTGGCCCAGCTTTGCATCACGTCTTTGGCGTGCGCGTTGCCGGCGGTGGCTTTGGTGGCCACGTCGTTGAAGAAGTCGAACATCAACAGCGTCTTCTTCAAGGCGGCAGCGGCGATGGCGGCCACTTCGGCGTCGTCCAGCAGCTCGATCAGCGGGTGCACGTTGTAGCCGCCCACCATGGTGCCCAGCAGTTCGGTGGCCTTGGCCTTGCTGACCAGGCCGACGCTGAGGTCGCCGTGCGCTACAGCGGCCAGAAAGCTGGCTTTGACCTTGGCCGCGTCGTCCACGCCCGGGGGCACGCGGTGCGTCAGCAAGTCCATCAGAAGCGCATCTTCGCCAGCCGGGGGCGCTTTGATGAGTTCGATCAACGCCGCCACCTGTTTGGCGTCCAGCGGCAGCGGCGGGATGCCGAGCGCTTGGCGTTCGGCGACATGTTGGCGGTAGGTTTGCAGCATGGTGGTTCTCCTGGCTTGGCAAAAAGAAAATGTTCGGTGAATCGGTGAATCGGATTTCAATCTTTGGGCACGATGACTTTCAGGCCCTTGAAGTAGTCGCGGAAAAATCCGGCGTCGCGGGTGATCAGGCCCTGGCATTGAAGCAAGGCGTGGGCGCCGATCAGGAAGTCGGGCACTGAGCGCCGCACCTTGCCTGCCAGTTTGCCCTGGCGCAAGCGCTCGCGGTAGCGGCGCTGCATTTCGCCGGCACGCAGGGCGGCGCGCTGTTCCAGCGCTGAATAGCCGACGCCGATGTTGTCAAAGGCTTCCATCACGATGTCGCTGTGACCCAGGCCTGCCACCAGCTCGGCCAACACGATTTCGCAGGCCACCACGGGGCCGTTGGCCAGTGCCTCGCGCAGGGCCATCGCGGATGCCGACGCCCCCGGGCTGTCGCCCATGATGTCCACCATGACAGAGGTGTCCACGGCAATCATCGGGCGCCCTCAAGTTTCATGATGCGGGTCAGCCCCCCCGACTGACGGAACACTTCCACATTACACATCCTCGGGCGCCGGGTAAGGGTCGCCCGGGGCACGGCCACGCAGCTCGCGCATGATGTCGTCGGTGGTCACCCCGGGTGGCAGTTTCAGTATGCCGCGCGCGCGCGAGATCGCGTCGTTCACGTCTTTGCGCAACACGATGCGGCCCTCTATCAGTTCGACCTTCAGCTTGCTGCCTTTGGTCAAACCCAAAGCGTCACGCACCGCTTTGGGCAGGGTGATCTGGCCGCGCTCGGCAACGGTGGCTTCCATCAAGGTGTTCCATGAAGTATGCGCAGATGATACGTACTTTTTTTGTCGGAAACCTGAAAAGACCAGGGTTTTCCAGGCCTTTTGGCCGCCACCGCGCAGCGCAGCTTATGCAGCCCGCAGCGAACGACAGGCCGCTGCCATTGCGCCTGGGGTGTCGGGGGTTGGCGTCACCCGCCCGCACACACCCACGGCCGCGAAGGGCTGTGCCGGTGCGGCAAAGACCAAGCCGTCCAGCGCATGCCCGGGCGGCAGGCCACACAGCGCCGGGTCTTGGCTGTTCAGCAGCAGCCAGTGCGCCGGCGCACCGGCCGTCAGGCCCCAGTGGGGCTGCGCTGCAGCCTGGGCGCCACCCGCCAGCACGGCACTGAACAGCCGCGCCGCCGTGGCGGGTTGTGCATCCGGGTGGGCGGCCACATTGCGCTGGCGCAGCGCCAGGCGCTGGCCATATTCCAGCCAGCGCAGTTCTTCGGGCCAGTTGCGCAGCACCTGACTGTCACTGCCGATGGACAAGGGCGTGCCGCTGGCCAGCCAGCGCGGCAGGTCGCACAGGCCGTCACCCAGGTTGGCCTCGGTGCCCGGGCACAGCACCACGCCGGCACCGCTGTGGGCCACGGCGCTTATCTCGGCCGGCGTGGCGTGCGTGGCATGCACCAGTTGCCAGCGGGCGTCCAGCGGCAGTTCACCGGCCAGCCACTGAATAGGGCGCGCGCCGGTGGCAGCCAGGCAATCGTCCACTTCACCGGTTTGTTCGGCGATGTGGATGTGGATGGGGCCGCTGTCGCCATCGCACAAACGCAGCAGTTCGTGGATAGACGCCGGTGCAGCGGCGCGCAGCGAATGAATGGCCGCGCCGGCGTTGACGCCGGGCAGGGCCCAGCTGCGCACGGCGTCCCGCAGGCGCAGCACACGCTGCACGTCGGCAGCAAAACGGCGCTGGTCGGCGCGCAATTGCGGCTGCTGAAAACCGGCACGCTCATACAGCACCGGCAACAGCGTCAGGCCCATGCCGGTGTCCCGTGCGGCCTGCGCGAGTGCGCGGCACATCGTGGCTTCAGCGGCATAGGGCTGGCCATCGGGCGCGTGGTGCAGGTAGTGGAATTCGCAGCTGTGGGTGTAGCCGCCCTGCAGCAGTTCGGCATACAGGTGGCAGGCCACTGCATGCAGCTGTTCGGGTGTGATGCGCAGCGCCACGCCGTACATGCGGTCGCGCCAGCTCCAGAAGTCGTCATGCGCACTGTTGCGGCGTTCGGCCAGGCCAACAAAGGCGCGCTGGAAAGCGTGGCTGTGCGCGTTCACCAGGCCGGGCAGCACCGGGCCGGGCAGGGCTTCGGCGCCAGCGGGTGGGGTTGCAATGCCACTCTGCACTTCGGCCCAGCGGCCCTGTGCGTCGGCTCGCAACAGCACGCCCGAGGCCCAGCCGCCGGGCAGCCAGGCTTGGGGGGCCCAGAGGGTGGGGCCTGTTGGCAAGGTGGTGGCTGTCATGGCGTCAAGTGAAATCCCAGCTGTAACGGTCGGCCCGGTCGCGCGCCATCAGCACCGTGTGGCGGGTGGCTTTGCAATGCCAGGTTTGCTGCACCAGCGGTTCTGCGGCGTTCAAGGCTTGCACGTCCAGCACCGCCGCACACAGGCCACCGGGGTCGCGGGCCGATGCATAGCGTATCCAGTGCATGCCGTGCTGGCGTGCAGCATCGGCCACAGCCTGCGTGGCGCTGTAGTCGCTTGAGTGCGTCCAGACTTTGTGTTGCCTGGCCCATGGCAGCGCGGCCAAGTCAATGGCGGAGCCCTGCACCTGCGCGGCAAAAAAGGTGTGTGGCGTCAGCAAGGCCTGGTCGGCCAGCGCTGGGCTGTCCATCAAAAAGCGCCAGCGCCAATAGGCCACTTCGGCGGCCGCCGTGCGCAGCGTGGCAGCGCCGTACCAGATGCCGCGCGCGCCGGCTTTGCGGAAGCGGCTGGCGTGCGCCGGCCGGTAGCGAAAGGGTGTGCTGAGCAGGAAGTGTTTGGCCTGCGCCGCAGCGGGCAAGGCGGGTTTGCTGCCTTCCAGAATGCGTTCCAGCTCGGCCTGTTCGGCCAGCGTGTCCACCAGGCGCATCGTGGCCACCACATGCTGCGCTTCCACGCCGCGCCAAGCCGTCATGGCCTGTGGGCCGGCGTGGCTGGCAAACCAGCTGCTCTGCCACAGCGCGGCCATGCTCAAGCACTCACGCGGGCGCCCGCATCCCGTCCAGGTAGCTGAGCGTGGCCACCAGGCCTTCGGCTTTTTCTATCAATTGAATGGGCACACCCGCGAGCGCGTCGTTGGGGCCTTTCATCCAGGCCAGGCGCTGCAAGTCGTTGCCGCCCACCAGGGCGTCCAACGACCGGAATACGCGCACCAGCAGCGTGGCCAGCTCGCCTTCTTTCGAAGCCGGGTTCAAAGGCCGGCTGCCACTGAGTACACGCGACACCGTGGGTTCACTCACCCCTATGACGCGCGCCAGCGCGGCACCGCTCAAACCCAGCAGCACCGATGCGCGGGCGGTGGCTTTGGCCAGCACGCGGCCGCGGTCGGGTTGCGTGTTTTGCCAGGCGGCGAGGGGTGATGCATGTTTCATAGGAAAGAAATGTACTGCAAACCATAAAAAATTGCACCTGTCGTTGAGGCAACAACAACCGGACTATCGGGTGGCAATTGACATCAGCCGTGTCGGCTGCCGCTCCAAATTTCGCAGTGTCAAAACCCGTCGAAGGTGGTGGTGTTTCAGGGCACAGGCCGCCACTGCAGCAGGGCCTGCACCAGGCGCTGCAGCAGCGGCGTGACGGCTGCCGCCCGCTGCGGGTGCCAGCGGTAGGGCGGCGCTTCGTCCAGGTAGGCGTTCCAGGCCATTTCCAGTTGCACGGCGTGCACGCCGGCGGCCGGGCGCCCGTACTGGCGCGTGATGTAACCACCCTTGAAGCGGCCGTTCAGCACGTGGCTGTAGTCGGTTTGCCCAGTAAAGGCCTGCACCACAGCCTGCTGCAGCGTGGCCTGACAGCTGGCACCACCTGCGGTGCCCAGGTTCATGTGCGGCAGCGTGCCTTCAAACAGCCAGGGCAGGGTGCTTTTGATGCTGTGGGCGTCGAACAGCACCACATGGCCATGCTGGGCCTTCAGCTGTTGCAACTGGGCTTGCAGGGCCTGGTGGTAGGGCTGCCAGCAGGTGGCCACGCGGCGCTGGATTTCTGCCGCATCGGGGGCTGCACCGGGGCGGTAGATGGGCTCGCCGGTGAAGTGGCGCGTGGGGCACAGTTCGGTGTTGTTCTGGCCCGGGTACAGGGGCGCGTTGTCGGGCGCGCGGTTCAGGTCCACCCAGTAGCGGCTGTAGCGTGGCACCAGCAGCGTGGCGCCCAGGCTGCCGGCGAAGCTGTACAGGCGGTCTAAAAACCAGTCGGTGTCTTCGACTTCCAGCGCGCGCGGCGTGTAGCGCTGGCGCTGGTCAGCCGGCAGTTGTGTGCCCACATGCGGCATGCTGATGACGAGCGGCGCGGCGCCTTGCTGCAGGGTGTAGGTGGTGTGCATGGTTCGGCTCTCCCTCAAGGGCGAGGGAGCAAAAAAAGGGGCGAAGCCAAAAGCCCACCGTGCACCACGGCGCGGCAGGGGTTGGGCTGGCCGAAGCGGTAGGCCAGTTCACGTGGGTGTTCGGCGTCCCAGACTGCGAAGTCGGCACGCTGGCCGGGCGCCAGCGCGCCACGGTCAGTCAGGCCCAGCGCGCGCGCGGCGTTCACCGTGATGCCGCGCCAGGCCTCTTCAGGTGTCAGGCGGAACAGCGTGCAGGCCATGTTCAACATCAGCAGCAGGCTCAGGCAAGGCGACGAGCCAGGGTTGTGGTCGGTGGCGATGGCCATGGGCACACCTGCGTCACGCAGCGCCTG
>JAYUPP010000407.1:0-7286 GCA_043760045.1 Betaproteobacteria bacterium | reverse complement strand
TCCAGATTTTTCCGATTCGCTTCGACGTCGCCTTCCAGCTGCCAGCCCAGCGCATCGCCGGGGCTCTGTTTCTGAACTTCGCGCGCGGCGGCTATGCCGTCGGCATGGCGTTTTTCCAGCATCGCCAGCGTCACCAGGCCGCGTTTGGCGGGCAGGTAGTCGGGCTTGATTTCCAGCGCTTTTTTAATCGCCAGCGTGGCGCCTGCGGTGTCTTTCAACAACACCTGGGCTTCGGCCTGGCGAATCAACAGGCGCGGGTTTTGCGGCTGCAGCGCCGTCAGCTTCTTGAAGGTGCTCAGCGCCTGCTGGCCTTCGCCGCTGGCCAGCTGGGCGCGGCCCAGCGACTCTGCGACGTCGGCGTTGTTGGGCATCACCACCAGCGCTTCCTGCGCCGCCACCAGCGCGGCTTTGGGGTCGCCGGCGTTCATCAGCTGCTCGATGGCTATCAGCCGGGCGCCCGGGTTGTCGGGGTTGGCCTTCACGGCCTCTTGCGTCAGCCGCGTCACTTCAGCCACCGGTGCGCCGGTGCGTGCGGCCAGCTCGGCCAGCGCCAGCGCGGCCTGGTGGCTTTTCGGGTTGGCTTTCAGGAATTCTTCAAAGCGTGTGCGCGCCGGTTCCGTCTTGCCCGCTGCGAGGTCCAACGACGACAGTGCGGCCACGGCGGCGAAATAGGTCGGTTCTTTTTTCAACGCCATCTCGAAGCTGCGGCGCGCGCCTTCCACGTCTTTCTGCGTCATCAGCACGTGGCCGCGCAGGCCATGTGGCAAGGCGCGGTCGAGTTGTTTTTTCTCCAGCGCTTCAATGGCCTTGAGCGCACCGGAATAGTCGCCAGACCGGTGGCGCGCGGAAATCAATGCCAGGTCGGCACGCGGGCTGGCGTCGCCAGCGGCCAGCGTTTCCAGCTCGGCCAGCGCACCCGGTGCGCCGCGGTTGAGCTGCGCCATCGCCACCGCCGTGCGCACGCGGCTGTTGTCGGGCTCAGCCTTGCCGGCGGCGGTGAAAGAAGCATCGGCGTTTTTGCTGTCGCCTTGCTGCAGGTAAGCCTCGCCGGCCAGTGCCAGGCTGGCGCCGTCGGGTTTTTTGCTGTTGATCACCGGCTGCAGCGTTTCCAGCGCCTTCGCCGGCTGGCCGCTGCGCAGGTGCACCTGCGCCAGCATCTGGCGCGCCAGCAAGGCGTTCGGTGATGCCTTCAGCGCACGCGTCAGGAACGACTCGGCGGGCAGGTATTGGCCGAGACGAAATTCGGCGGCGCCGGCCAGTTCCAGCACCCGCAGGTTGTTCGGCAGGTTCTTCAGCAGGCGGTCGGTGATTTCGCGCGAGGCTTTGTATTCTTTGTTCGAAAACGCCAGCTGCGCTTCGTAGTACAGCGTTTCGGGGTGGTCGGGCAGCACGGCCTTGAGCTTGTCGAACTGGGCCTTGGATTCGACGGTGTTGCCGTCGGCGGCCAGCATGGCAATCAGCGCCGTGTGTGCACCCAGCGAACTGGGGTTGTTGTCCAAAACTGCGCGGTAGCCCTTGATCGCACCCTCTTTGTCTTTCAGCGCGCGCCACATCAGGTCGGCCCGCAGCACACCGGCGCGTTCGTTTTTGGGCTCTGTGGCCAGTGCGCGGTCAAGCTCGGCGATGGCTTCGGCCGGCTTGCCGTTGACGGCCAGAAGCTGCGCATTCATCACCATGGCCGGCACGTAGCCGGGCTTGGCCAGCAAGGCCGCCGTGGCGGCCTCGCCGGCCTTGGCGGCGTCACCGCGCAGCGCGTAGGCGGTGGCCACCGTGGTCAGCAAGTCGGCGCGTGCGGCGGCATCTTCGATCTGGCTGTTTGCAAACTGCTCGATCACCTTGCCGTCTTCACCGGTGGCCAGCATCGCGCGCGCCAGATGCGGCAGCAGTTTGGCGTCGGGCGCCTTCAGTTCCTGCGCCTTGCGCAGTTCCAGCAGGGCCGCTGCGGGTTCGTTGTCCATCAGCAAGGCTTGCCCCAGCAGCAGCCGCGCGTCCACGGCGTCAGGGTTCTGCGACAACACGTTTTTCAGCTGAATGATGGCCGAGCGGTGATCTTTTTTCTCAAGATAGGTGCGCGCGGAAGCGGTGAGGTCGGCTTCCGACCCGCCGCTGCGGCAGCCGGCCAGCCCCGCCAGGACCAGGCTGGTGACGATGATGGAGGTGCGAAACATGGTGGTCCTTGTAAGGCTGGATGGGGGTGGCCGGCACAGCAGGCTGGCGGATTGCTGCAGGCCCAGGCCTGCAGCAGTTGCATCAGCTTACAGCTTACAGGCTGGCCAAAAGTTTGGTGACTTCAGCTCTGAAGGGCAAAGCAGCCGGAGCCGATTCCAGCGCCTTCAGTTCCTGGCGGGCCAGTTCTTTGTCGCCGGCCTGGACCGCGATTTTGGCCAGGTTCAGGCGCAAGCCGGTGTCTGCGGGGGCCAGGGACACCGCCCTTTTCTGCAGTTCAAGGGCCTCGGCGGCCTGTTTGTCGGCGGCCAGCGCCATCGCCAGGGTGTCCATCAGCGCCGGGCGGTCGGGCAATATTTCAGTGGCCTTGCGCGCGTAGGCCACGCCTCCGGGCTTGCCCCGCACCACCAGCACCCAGGCCAGGTTGTTCAGCGCCAGCGGGTGGTTGGGGCGGCGGACCAGCAGCCGCTGCAGCCCCACTTCAGCCGCTTCGAGGTTGCCGCGCGTGATGGCCGAGATCGCCAGCTGATATTCAAAAGGCAGGTCGTCGGGGTTGCGGCTGCGCCAGCGCGTGGCCAGTTGGTCGGCTTCGGCAAAGCGTTTGTGGGCCACCAGTGCCTTGTGCAGCGCGGTCGCCAGGTCGGACGACGTGGGCGTCTGCGCCAGGCCCTTGCGGTAAGCCTCAAGTGCCGCTTCGGGTGCACGGCTGCGCTGCTGCACCGCGGCTTCCAGCAAGTAGCCGGTGGCCAGCGTGGGGTGGCGTTTTTGCAGCCGCTGCGCCACTTCAAGCGCATCGCCGGGCCGGTTGGCGGCCAGCAGCAGTTCCAGCAGGCTGTGCTGCGCCGTCAGCAGGGCCGGCTGGATGTCCAGCGCTTTTTTCAAGCTGGATTCGGCGGCCACCAGGTCGCCGGCCTGGCGGTGCACGTCGGCCATGCGCACATGGGGCAGCCCCGAGCCGGGGTCGATGCCGGCCAGCTTTTTGAAGGAGGCCAGCGCCTGGCCGCGGTCACCCGACTCGGCCTGCGCACGGCCCAGCGCGTCGAGCACCGCGCTGTCGCTGGGCAAGGCCGCAGCAGCTTCTTGCGCCACCACCAGCGCTTCTTTGTAGTTCTTGGCCGCCAGGTGACGGGCCACCAGCAGCAGCCGCGGCGCGGGTTCGCCGGGGTTGGCTTTCACGGCGTCAGCGAAGATGCGATTGACTTCTGCGGCCGGCGCACCTTGTCTGTGGCGCAGCTCGGCCAGCGCCTGGCGGGCCAGGTGGTTGCGCGGGTCGCGCTTGATGGCTTCGTCGAACCGGGCGCGCGCTTTTTCGGGCTTGTCGTCGGCGGTGTCCATGCCGGCCAGGCTGGCAGTGGCGTTGAAGTAGCGGGGGTCGATCTGCAGCGCTTGCTCGAAGGCCAGGCGCGCGGCGGTCGGGTTGCGCTTGGCAAGCTGCAAGCGCCCCACCGTGTGCGCGGCAAAGGCGCTTTGTGGCTGTTTGATCTGCAGGTTCTGCGCGGCTTGTAAGGCCAGGTCGAATTCATGCCGTTTCAGGCGCGCGCTGATCAGTGCCAGGTCGGCAGTGCTGTCCTTGTCTTTGGCGGCCAGGTCCAGCAGCTCGTTGAAAGCGCTGGCCTGCTCGCCGCGCGCCAGCGCAGCCAGCGCCAAAGCCGTGCGCACGCGGGTGTTGTCAGGCGCCAGCTTGGCGGCACGTTGGAAGCTCGTCTGCGCGGCCTGCAGGTCACCCATCAACAGTTGAGCCTCGCCGGCCAGTGCGTGGTCGTCTGCGCCGCCGCCGCCTTTCAGCAATGCCGGCTGCAGCGTGGCCAGCGCCAAAGCGGGCTGGCCCAGGCGCAGATGCACCTGCGCCAGGCTGCGCCGCGCGCCGTCGAGCTCGGGGTTGATCTGCAGCGCTTTGCCGTAGTAGTTCTGCGCCAGCGTCAACGAACCCGCCTGGCTTTCAATGGCGCCGGCCAGCTGCAGCGTGCCCTGGTGGTTGGGCGAGCCCTTCAGCAACTGCAGCACGAGGTCGCGCGCACGCGGGTAGTCGCGTTCAAAAAACGCCACCTGGGCATCGACAAAAGTGGCGTAGGGGTGGTTGGGCAACACCTGGCGCAGGCTGGCGGCCTGGGCTTTGGCGGCCGCGAAGTCGCGCGCCGCCAGATGCGCCTGCACCAGCGCCAGGTGCGACGGCACATGGCTGGGCTTGGCCACCAGCGCCTTTTTCAGCGCCTGCACAGCCGCTGCAGTGTCGCGTTTGCTGTGCCACAGTATTTCGCCCTTCAAGTGCCAGGCTTCATGCTGCAGGGGTTCGCGCGCCAGCACCTGGTCCATCACCGCCAGCGCTTCATCGGCGGCGCCGCCGCTGGCCAGCAAACGGGCCTGCAGGGTGAGCGCCGGCGCAAAGTCGGGCTGCGCAGCCAGCGCTGCAGTGGCTGCACTTTGTGCCTTTTTGCGCTCACCCAGGGCGCCCCAGGCATTGGCCAATGTGGCTTTCACCGAGGCCTGCGCGGTGGCATCGGCCAGTGTGGTGTCGGCATACAGCGCCAACAGCTTTTTCAGGTCACCGGTCTGCAGCAAGGCCCTGGCATGATCGGCTCGAAGCAGGTCGGGCGGCGTTTGCTGTTCCAGCGCCTTGCCCAGTTCCACCAGCGCGCTCGTGGGGTCGCCCGCTTCCAGCAAGGCACGGCCCAGCAACTGTCGGGTTTCCAGCGACGTGCCATCTTTTTGCAGCGCGGCTTTGAACTGCACGGCGGCGCCGCGATAGTCGCGCTTTTCGATCAGCGCCTTGCCCGAGGCCACCAATTTTTGTGGCGAGTCGCCACCACATGCGGCCAGCCAGATGGCGGCGCAAACCACAAGGGTTGCCAAGCGGCCGGCCCGCGGCCGGCGGACCGGCGGCCGCAGCATCCGATGCAAGGTAGACCGTGACGTCACAGGAACAAAGCTCAGGGTTGCTTGATCGTCAGCCGGCGCATCAGGTCATACAGCGTGGGGCGGCTGACGCCGAGTATCTCGGCCGCCCTGACGATGTTGCCGTTGCTGCGCGCCAAAGCCGAAACGATAGCCTGCCGCTCGGCGGCTTCGCGCACCGTGCGCAAATCAAGGTCAGAAACCTCACCCGCAGCAGGCCCCGCAGTGGCCGAGGGCAGGCCCAGGTCTTCACAGGTCACACGCTCGCCTTCGGCCATGATGGCGGCGCGTTTGGTGGCGTTCAGCAACTCACGCACGTTGCCGGGCCAGCTGTGCTGTTCAATGGCGCGCAGGGCTTCTTCACTGAACGTAAGACCGTTGCGCTTGTGCTCCTGCGCAAAGCGGCGCAAGAAGGCATGACCCAACAACACCGGGTCACCCAGGCGCGCACGCAGCGGCGGGATGTTGACGACGATCTCGGCCAGGCGGTAGTACAAGTCTTCGCGAAACCGCCCTTCCTGGATCAAGGTTTTCAGGTCCTGGTGGGTGGCACAAACCACCCGCACATCCACCGGTATCTCTTGGCGGCCACCCAGCCGTTCAACCGTGCGCTCTTGCAAGAAGCGCAGCAGCTTGGCCTGCAGCGCGTGCGGCAAGTCGCCGATTTCGTCGAGCATCAAAGTGCCGTTGTGCGCCGTCTCGATCTTGCCCGGGGTTGTCTTCGCCGCGCCGGTGAACGCGCCCCTTTCATAGCCGAACAGTTCGCTTTCCAGCAGGTTGTCGGGGATGGCCGCACAGTTGATGGCGACAAACTTGCCGCTGCGTTTGCTGGCGGTGTGCAGGCCCTGGGTCAACACCTCTTTGCCAGTGCCGCTTTCGCCCAGCAACAGCACCGTGGCGCCACTGGTGGCCACACGTTCGATGAGCCTGGAGACACGCAGCATCTCGGCGTCGCGGGTGATCATGCCGCCCAGTGCATCGGGCTGGTGCAGTGACATCAGCCGTCGGTTTTCGGCCTGCAGTTCGGCCAGGCGGTAGGCGCGTTCAATCGTCAGCTTCAGCAGGTCGGGGTCGAAGGGCTTGGCCAGGAAGTCATAAGCGCCGATGGCCACCGCACGCAGCGCGTTGGACTGGTCGTCCTGCCCGGTGAGCACGATGACTTTGACGCTGGCGTCCAGGTCGAGCATCTGTTCCAGCAACCTGAAGCCTTCGGACACCGAATCAGCGTCGGGCGGCAAGCCCAGGTCCATCGTGACCACCGCCGGCTGGTGGCGCCTGAACTGCAGCAGTGCGCTTTCGCGGTCACTGGCCGTCACGGACTCGAAACTGTCGAGTGACCACTTGATCTGCTTTTGCAGCGCCAGGTCATCCTCAACGATGAGCAGCGGTGAGCTGCTGGTGTTGTGACTCATAGGTTTCGAGACAAATGAAAGCGATGCATTCGTTCGTCAGGCTAGGCGCAAACCGCAGCCATAGTCTTTTCTATGGCGAGGATTTGCAACGACGCATGGCGGGCGGAGGCGCGGTTTCATGTATTGAAACTTATGAGTCACAACACCAGATGCGTTCATGCCGCCCTTTCGTGCAACAGGTCGGTGCCGCGCTCGGCTTCAAACAGCGGCAACAAAACCGTCATCACGGTGCCTGCCCCAGCGCTGCTGCGCACGCTGATGGCGCCCCCGAGTTCACGCACGTACTGTTGACTTTCGTAGGTTCCGATGCCCATGCCGCTGTGTTTGGTGGTGCTGAAGGGCCGAAACAAGCGCGACTGAATGAATTCATCGCTCATGCCACTGCCGGTGTCGCCCACGTCAACCCTGACCTGGCCGCTGCTGCGTTCCACAGCAATCCAGACTGTGCCTTGTGCAGGCGTGGCGTCCAGTGCGTTTTGCACAAGATGCCCCAGCACACGCTCCATGCGGTCGTCATGGCCGCGTGTGGCCAGCGGCTCGAGCTTGCTGACTTGCAGGCTGCGGCCCTGGTCGCTGGCCATGGCCTGCAAGCGCTTGACGATGGGCTGCAGTTCCACGCCGTGGCCGGCGCCCACGGGGGTGGCGCCTTCGCGCAGTTGCAGCATCAGGCGCCGCATCTTTTCAAGTGAACTGCCGACCGTCAGCAACATGTCTTGCTGGAACTCGGGGTTGTCGCGCAGGCGCTCGGCATTTTTCAGCATCAGGCTCAACTGGGTGACGATGTTTTTCAGGTCGTGCACCACGAAGGCCGACATG
>JAYUPP010000406.1:0-7291 GCA_043760045.1 Betaproteobacteria bacterium | reverse complement strand
CTGCGCGCCGACCACTTGCGGTCTGGGGTGGATGCGCTCTCGCTGCCGGCCCATGGTGGACGTTCCAGCGACACCCAGCTCTCGCCCAAGCTCAGCCTGGTGGCGGGGCCGTGGGCAAAAACCGAGTTTTTCTTCAATGCCGGGCGCGGCCTGCACAGCAACGATGCCCGCGGCACCACGGCCAAGCTCGACCCGCGCAGCGGCGACGCGGTGGACAAAGTGCAGCCACTGGTATCGCAACGCGGCACGGAACTGGGTGCGCGCACCGAGCTGCTGCCGGGCTTGCAGAGTTCGCTTGCGCTGTGGCGGCTGTCGTCTGACTCTGAACTCGTCTACATCGGCGATGCCGGTGCCACCGAAGCCAGCGCAGCCAGCCAACGCCGGGGTGTGGAATGGAACAACCGCTGGGTGCCCGTGCCCTGGTTTTTACTGGATGCCGATTTCGCCTGGACACACGCGCGGTTTGCCGATGGCGGGCGCATCCCGAACGCGGTGGACCGCGTGGCTTCAGTGGCCGCCACGCTGCGCGAACTGGGTTCGTTCAGTGCCAGCCTGCAGTGGCGCTATCTGGGCAGCGGTGCGCTGACTGAAGACAACAGCGTGCGTTCGTTGTCTTCGCTAACGAGCAATCTGCGTGTCAGCTACAAAGTGGCCGCGAAAACCGAGCTGACGCTGGATGTTTTCAACCTGGCAAACCGCAAGGTCAACGACATCCAGTATTTTTATGAAGCGCAGCTGAGCAGCGAGGCGGCGCCCGTTGCAGACCGCCATGTGCACCCGGCAGAGCCACGCACGGTGCGGGTCAGCCTGCGTCTGGATTTCTGAACGCGGGCCAGCAAGACTTCAATGTTTGTGGTCGCCGGCCGGCGCGGACCCCAGTGCCCTGACGGTGGCCTGGACGGCCACTGTTTCGCGTTGTTTGCCGGCACTTTCTATCACCAGCGTCACCGGCACCACGTCGCCCGCCTGCAGCGTCTGCTTCAGGTCCAGCAGCATCAGGTGGTAACCACCCGGCTTCAACTCAACGGCTTTGCCAGCCGGCAGTTCCAGGCCGTCAGGCACGGCGCGCATCTTCATCACGTTGCCTGCCATGCTCATCTCGTGGATCTCAACCGCACCGGCCACCACTGAACTGGCGGACACCAGCCGCGCGCCCGAGGCCGATGAAATCTTGGCAAACAGGCCGGTGGCCTTTTGCTGCGGCACCGTGCCGCGCACCCAGGCGTCGGTGACCACGGTCTGGGCGTGCGCGCCCAGCGCCAGCAGGCTGAGCAGGCCAACGAGAAGGTGAGAATAACGTGGTGGTTTCATGGCGTCCTTGGGCTGATGCATGATGGTAAGTCAGCGCGGCAAAACCCTTGCTGCTGGCCATAATGCACTGTATGGCCATCCAGACCGACAACTTCGAAACAGCGGCCCTGCCGCGCATGGTGAGCGCCGCGCCAGCGTCGCCCAACGAAGAAGCGATCGAGCGTGCCTTGCGCCCGAAAGGGCTGCAAGACTACGTGGGCCAGGTCAAAGCCCGTGAGCAGCTGGAAATCTTCATCGGCGCGGCCAAACAGCGCCACGAAGCGCTGGACCACGTGCTGCTGTTTGGCCCGCCGGGCCTGGGCAAAACCACGCTCAGCCACATCATCGCCAACGAGCTGGGCGTGAACCTGCGCTCCACCAGCGGGCCGGTGCTGGAAAAGCCGAAAGACCTGGCGGCGCTGCTGACGAATCTGGAAAAAAACGATGTCCTGTTCATCGACGAAATCCACCGCCTGAGCCCGGTGGTGGAAGAGATCCTCTACCCGGCGCTCGAGGACTACCAGATCGACATCATGATCGGCGAAGGCCCGGCCGCGCGCAGCATCAAACTCGACCTGCAGCCCTTCACGCTGGTCGGCGCCACGACCCGCGCCGGCATGCTGACGAACCCGCTGCGCGACCGTTTTGGCATCGTGGCGCGGCTCGAGTTCTACACGCCGCAAGAGCTGACCCGCATCGTTACGCGCTCGGCCGGTTTGCTGAAAGTGCCGATCGACGCCGACGGCGCGCTGGAAATCGCGCTCCGTTCACGCGGCACACCGCGCATCGCGAACCGCTTGTTGCGGCGGGTGCGTGACTACGCGCAGGTCAAGGGTGACGGCAGCGTCAACGTGGCGCTCGCCGACCTGGCGCTGAAGATGCTGGACGTGGACCCGCTGGGTTTTGACGTCATGGACCGCAAGCTGCTGGAGGCCATCATCCACCGCTTTGACGGCGGTCCGGTGGGGCTGGACAACGTGGCGGCGGCCATCGGCGAAGAGGCCGGCACGATCGAAGATGTGATCGAACCGTTTCTCATCCAGCAGGGTTTTTTACAGCGCACACCCCGCGGGCGTGTGGCCACGGCGGCTGCGTGGCGGCATCTGGGTTTGGTGCAACCTCCAACGTCGGCGCAAGGCCAGTTTGACGTTTGATGGGTGCAGCATGCGCAGCGCAATTGCGCGCAGCGCTACTCAAGGTTTACCGCCTGGCCGCTTTGCTGCAAGTGCTGATCGTCATTCCAGCCCACCAGTGCAAAGCCCTGCGGTGTCCACAACAAGCGGTTGATGGTGGCATTGCCCAGCTGCCAGCCGCGCGGCTCGGCCAGCCCGGCGCCAGTGGCCGCGCGGTACAGGCAGTCCAGCACGCCACCGTGGGCCACCAGCGCCACCCCACCGCCGGGGTGGCGTGCAGCTAACTGCAAAGCGGTGCCCACACAACGGTTGAAAAACTGCAGCAGGCTTTCACCGCCGCCCGGCCTTTCGAGCAGCTTGCGCTGGCGCCACCAGCGGGCGTCCTGCGGCCAGCGCTGGTCGATGTCGCTGTAGGTGTGGCCTTCCAGAAAACCGAAGTGCCGCTCGCGCAAACCGGCGTGCGTGATCAGTGTGGCGCCGGTGGTTGCGGCCAGCGCAGCAGCGGTATCGCGGGCACGCAGCAAATCGCTGCTGTAGATGGTGTCGATGCCCTCGCCGGCCAGCGCGTGCGCCAGTTGCCGTGCTTGCCACACACCCGTGGCATCCAGCGCAATGTCGGCATGCCCTTGCAGCCGCAACGCCGCATTCCAGCCCGTCTGCCCATGGCGCACGGCCACCACGCGGCAGCTGGCCTGCATCAGGCCGGCAGCAGCCGCTGGTTCAGCGTGTAAGTGCCCGACAGCGTGGCCTCGCCCAGCACGCGTTCGGCCAACGCGCGGCGCACCTGTTGGCCGGTGAACACCCCTTCGATGGGCAGGCGCGGCAAGGCCACCGCGTACAAGGTGAAGACGTAGTGGTGAATCAACGAATCGTTCCACGGCGGAAAGGGCCCGTCGTAGCCGAAGTAGTTGCCGGCCATCTGCTCATGGGCCGCAAACCAGCCGGTGTAGTCGTTCAAGCCCTGGCGTGCCACACCCTGCGTGGCCGGCCCGGGTTTGCCACGGGCCACAAAACCACGGCTGTATTCACCTTCAGCCATCGCGCCGGGCTGCGCCGGCAGGTCGATCAGCACCCAGTGGAAAAAGTCCACACGCGGCAGGTTGGCGGGCACCTCGCGGCCGGCCTGGTTGACGTCGTCGCCGCAGTTCGGAACGTCAAAGTCGTGGCAGATCAAAGCCAGCGAACGGGTGCCTGCGGGCAGGTCGCTCCAGGCCAGGTGCGGGCTGATGTTGTCGCCCATACCGGCACCGCCACGTCCATCGGGCCGGCCCGCCGCAAAGCGCGGCGGAATGGGATCGCCATTGGCCCAGCTGTCGCTCCAGAGCTTCATCTTCTTATCGTCCTGCCGCTCGCCAGTGCGGTTTACACGCCCCACACCACAGGCTGCCCTGCAGCGTGGCAGCGACGCAGCATCTCGAGCACGGGCCACAGGCGCTGACGCAGCGCCACCGGTGCTTCGCGCGGGCCGTCATCGGTGGCGGCAGCGGTTGCGGCAGCGGTTGAAACAGCGGGGCCAGCCGCTGCCGCCAGCGCCGCTTCCAGTGCGTGCAGTGCAGCCGGCATGTCTGCGGTTTCTATGATGCCTTTGGTGGCCGGCGCGCGGCCCAGCAGACGCATCAATTCGTCGCCCTGCGGGCCCATCATGATGACGTCGCCGCTGGCTTTGGATGTGAACTTGTAGATCATGGTGCATAGATTGTGCCGCCGCTGCGCGGCCAGCGGCGGCCGCCATCAGACCAGGCGGCTTTCAGCCTTGAACGAGCCGGATGTGGCCGGCTGCAGGCACCGGCTCCGCGTGCACTTCGGTGCGCTGCCGCAGCTTCTGCTCGAAACTGATCGGGTCGAGCGCGGGTGCAAAAAGAAAACCCTGGTACTCGTCGCAGCCGTGGTCCCGCAAAAAAGCCCGTTGCGCTTCGGTCTCGACACCTTCAGCCACCACCTTCAACTTCAACGCCCGTGCCATCTGCAGTATGGCCTGCACGATGCCGGCGTCGCTGTCGTCGCCGGGCAGGCCGCTGACGAAACTGCGGTCGATCTTCAGCTTGCCTATAGGGAAACGTTTCAGGTACGACAGGCTCGAATAGCCGGTACCGAAGTCATCAATCGACAGCCGCAGGCCCAGCTGCGCAAGTGCATGCAACCTGCGCAGTGCATCGTCGGCGTCCAGCACCAGAATCGATTCGGTAAGCTCCAGTTCCAGCAGATGCGCTGGCAGACCGCTGACGGCCAGCACATTGGCCACCCTCTCAACAAAATGGGTCTGTTGAAACTGCAGCGCCGAGACGTTCACCGCAATCGGCACGTTGAAACCGCGCTGATGCCACAACACCGCCTGGCGCACCGCCTGCGACAGCACCCAGTCGCCGATGGCGACGATGAAGCCGCTGGCCTCGGCCACCGGTATGAAGCGGCCCGGCGCGATGTCGCCCAACTCGGGGTCGCGCCAGCGCAGCAACGCCTCTGCGCCCAGGATGCGCCCATCAGCCAGGCTGATTTGCGGCTGATAGTTCAGGCGGAAACGACCGCTCACCAGCGCCTGCCGCATCGCGTGGTCGAGCGCCATTTGCGACTGGCGGTGGCCTTCAGCGCGCACTTGGTAGAGCCGGTAGACCGCGCGCCCCTGCTGCTTGGCGCTGCGCAGCGCCACTTCGGCATGGCGCAGCAGTTCGTCCAGTGTCTGGCCATGCGCCGGTGCCAGCGCCACGCCGACGCTGCAGGTCAGCGTGAAACTGGCGTCCTGCCCGGTGTAGGGCTCGGCCACCACGCGCAGCAAACGCCTTGCTGCTGCTTCTGCGCCTTCGGCTTGTGTGGTGTGCACCAGCACCGCAAACTGGTCGCCACCCAGCCGCGCCAGCAGGTCATCCTGCCGCAAACAGCCCGCCATGCGTCGGGCCACTTCGCACAGCACGCGGTCGCCCACGTCCTGGCCCAGGCCCTCGTTGATCTGGGCGAAGCGGTCCAGGTCCACCATCAGCAACGCAAAACCTTCCTGGGCCGCAAACCGCCCATCGCCACGGGCCAGCCGCTCCACCACCTGCGCCGCCAGCGCACGCCGGTTGGGCAGGCCCGTCAGCGTGTCCTGTCGCGCCAGGGTGTGAATCTGCTGGCGCGCGGCCAACTGCTCGGTCACGTCCCGGAACGACCACACGCGGCCGTGCACACTGCCCGCCTGGCGCAGCGGCTGCGTGACACGCTCGAGCACGCCGCCGCCCAGCAATTCAAGGCGTGAGGTGTCGGCCTGATGCACGTTGTCTATGAGGCCTTGCCAGCGCTGCAGATAAGCTTGCCGGCCGGTGTCGTCGCCGGCGACCCGGCAGCCCATCCACTCTTGCACCGACTTGTCGTCACGCCGTGCCAGCAGCTCGGGCGGCAAAGCCCACAGCGCGGCAAAGCGCTGGTTGAAAACACGAATGCGGCCGTTCAAGTCGGTGACCAGGATGCCATCGGCTGTGGCCTCAAGCGTGGCCTGCAGTTCGGCCAGCAGGGTTTCGCGCTCATGCTCAGCGCCTTGCTCGGCACTGCGGTCCACCAGCGTCACCAAGGCATGGTGCGCACCCCCGTGTTCGCCTTGCGCGAGGCCGCGCATGCTGCGCGTGACGTGCAGAACCCGGGCGCCGGGCAGCGCAATCACCGTGTCGCTGTGCAGGGCATCAACAGACCGCCCGCCGTCCTGCTGCGGCAGCGCCAGGCTTGCAGCTTGCCACCAGGCCTGGTCTTCGGGCGACGACAACAGGGCGTCAGAAGCTTCCTGCAGCAGCTCATCGGCCGGCCGCGCATACAGCCGCACGGCGGCGGCGTTGACAGCCTGCAGACGCCGGCTTTGCAGGCACACCACCCACGCCGGCATGGGCAGCGCATCCAGCAGCGGTTGCCATAACGCAATGCCACCCAGTGCGGCCGCTTCTGGCCCGGGCTGGGCCGGCTTGGACGTGCGTGCGCGTGGCTCTGCAGCGGGCTGCCGTGCGCGCGGGCTTTGAACCTGCTGGCTGGGCTTGGGGCTCACGACGCAGGCGCCATGCACGGGTTCTTCGGCGCCAAGGGCTCGAAGTAATAAGACACGCGGGGCCGTGGGTTGAGGTAATTCAAGGCCTCGACAGGCAGCTTCTGGGCCGCCAGGCTGCGCCGGATGCCCAGATCGCGCTCAAGTTCCAGGTCCAGCAGCAGCGCTTGCGCGCGCGCCACCCTGGGGTCGAAAACCAGCACGCGGGGCTTCAACGGACGGCTGGAGTTGGCGCCCACCACCAGTGCATAACGGTCGTCTGTCAGTTGCACGATGGAACCGGCCGGATACACGCCCATCATGCGTATGAAAGCATTCAGCACCATGCCGTCGAAGCGCTGCCGGTACTGGGCAAACAACATTGCCACCGCCTCATGCGGCGTCAAGCCTTGCGCCGCGCCACGCGGGTTGCACAGGGCGTCGTAGCGGTTGACGATGGCCACCACACGCGCCGCCAGGCTGATGCGGTCACCGGTCAGCCCAAGGGGAAAACCGGCACCATCGGCCTGTTCGTGGTGCTGGGCCAGCACGGCCAGCGCGCCGGGCGACAGTGCCATGCGGGCGCCGAGCTGCAGGCCCAGGTTCACGTGCTCACGGTAGGCCTGCAGCTCAGTGGTCGACAGGCCTTCAACCAGCTGGCGATGGCGCGGTGGCAGTGTTTGTTTGCCCACATCGTGCAGCAGCGCGCCCACGCCCAGGTCCACCAAGTCCGCCTCAGACATGCCCAAGGTGCGGCCGATCAGCATGGAGACCACGCTCACGTTCAACGCATGTGCAATTTCGCGATCATTTCCGGCATTGATCAGGCGGATGCCCACCTCGTCTTCGTCCAACATGTTGTCCAGCATCGACTGCGTCAACGTCACCG
>JAYUPP010000405.1:0-2867 GCA_043760045.1 Betaproteobacteria bacterium | reverse complement strand
CTCTACGTCCCGAACGTAGCGCTCTACCAGGCTAAGCTACACCCCGAAGTGTTGGCCATCTGCGGCCGTGCATGCCGACATGAAAGCCGATTCGGTCGATACCCTTTGCGGAATTTCCACTGTTGACGCGGTGCAGCCAGAAATTCTGGAACTCGGCGCCAGTCTTCAAGCCAGCGCCGCACTCAGGACGAGCGGTGTACCGACCGACCGCATAAGTCTAACAGAGCCTGCCGGGCGCGCGAGTCGGGCAGGGCCTTCAGCGCCTCGCGGGCGCGGTCGGCTTCTTCCTGCGCGGCGGCACGTGTGGCCTGCAGTGCGCCCGTTCGTTCAACCACCACCAGGATGTCTGGCAATTTGTGCAGTTCGCCGTGTTCGATGGCGCGCCTGATCATCGCGCGCTCTTCCGCAGTGCCGCGTTCCATGGCCAGCAACAAGGGCAGCGTGGGCTTGCCTTCGCGCAGGTCGTCACCGACGTTTTTGCCAAGCTCCGCGCTTTTGCCTTCGTAGTCCAGCAGGTCGTCAACCAGCTGAAACGCAGTGCCGAGCGAACGGCCATAGTCGGCGCACGACTCTTCCACCACCGGCCCGGCGCCGGCCAGCACCGCGCCCAGGCGCGCACTGGCCTCGAACAACTTGGCGGTTTTGAAACGGATGACCTGCAGGTAGTCGGCCACCGACAGGTCGGGGTCGTGCATGTTCATCAGTTGCAGCACTTCACCTTCTGCAATTACGTTGGTGGCGTCGGCCAACACGTCCAGCACCCGCATGCGATTTACTGACACCATCATCTGAAAAGCGCGGGAATATAAGAAGTCGCCTACCAGCACACTGGCGGCATTGCCAAAAGTTGCATTGGCGGTGGCGCGGCCGCGCCGCAGTGCCGATTCATCGACCACGTCGTCGTGCAGCAACGTGGCGGTGTGGATGAATTCAACGATGGCCGCCAGCTCAAAACGCTCGGGGCCGTCAAAACCCAGGGCTTCAGCAAACAGCAGCACCAGACGGGGCCTGATGCGTTTGCCGCCAGCGCCAATGATGTATTGCGCGATCTGGTCGATCAAAGCCACGCGCGAGCTCAGGCGCTGCCGGATCACATCGTTCACCCGCAGCAAAGCGGCTTCGGTGGGATCGGCAGTGGTGGCTGCAAGGGGTGCGGTTTCGAGCACGAACGGCATTAAAAGGGCTTGCTTTCATTATAGGGACGCAGGGGGAACTGCCGCGCAAGCAGTCGCTGCCTTGGCTGAGGGCATTCTATGATCAAAGGCTCTGCGCCAAGCGCGGGGCTCGCCGTTGGCTGAGTGCTCATGGTTGGCTTCAAGTGGAACTGAGGCCTTCAATAGCGCAGTCAGGCGCGTCCGGTTGCCGGTGCGGCATTTAACCAAGGTCACACATCATCATGTACGCGGTCATAAAAACCGGTGGCAAACAATACAAAGTTGCTGCCGGCGAAAAAATATTGGTAGAACAGATTGCTGCGGACGTGGGTCAGGAAATCGTGATCGATCAGGTGCTGGCAGTCGGTAGCGGCGCAGACCTGAAGGTCGGGACTCCCTGGGTCGCGGGTGCGACCGTGAATGCCACCATCGTGGCGCACGGCAAGCACGACAAGGTGCGTATCTTCAAGATGCGCCGCCGCAAGCATTATCAAAAGCATGGCGGCCACCGCCAGGCTTACACCGAGCTGCACATCGGCTCGATCAACGGCTAAGGAGCGCACACCATGGCACAGAAAAAAGGCGGCGGCTCAACCCGCAACGGCCGCGACTCCAAGCCGAAGATGCTGGGCGTGAAGGCCTATGGCGGCGAGGCCGTTTCGGCTGGTTCCATCATCGTGCGCCAACGCGGAACCAAGTTTCATGCTGGCACTGGCGTGGGCATGGGCCGTGACCACACGCTGTTTGCGCTGGTTGATGGCGCCGTGTTGTTTGAAACCAAGGGCGCACTCAGTCGCCAGACGGTTTCGATCACCCCGGCCTGAGCGTCACTTCGCTCGAAACTGCTAAAGACCTGCGAAGCCCCGGTTTGCCGGGGCTTCTTCGTTTCGGCCGTTAGCACTCGATGCCCTCCTTCAGAACCCGCCTCCATCACCTGCCAATGCCACCATGAAATTTGTAGACGAAGCGCTGATTGACGTTTCGGCTGGCAACGGCGGGGCGGGTTGCGCCAGCTTCAGGCGCGAAAAGTTCATTCCCTTCGGTGGCCCGAATGGCGGCGACGGCGGGCGCGGCGGCAGCGTCTGGGCGGTCGCCGACCAGAACATCAACACGCTCATCGACTACCGCTACACACGCCGCCACGAAGCCAAAAACGGCGAAGCCGGGCGTGGTTCAGACCAGTTTGGTGCGGCAGGGCCCGAGATCGAACTGCGCATGCCGGTGGGCACCATCATCAGCAACGATGAAACCGGTGCGGTCATGGTGGAGTTGCTGGAACACGGCCAGCGCAGCCTGCTGGCCAAAGGCGGTGACGGCGGTTTTGGCAACCTGCACTTCAAGTCCAGCACCAACCGCAGCCCGCGCCAGAAAACGCCAGGCTGGCCCGGTGAAGCTTTCAAACTGAAGCTGGAACTGCGTGTGCTGGCCGACGTCGGCTTGCTGGGCATGCCCAATGCCGGCAAGAGCACCTTGATTGCCGCCATCTCCAACGCGCGGCCGAAGATTGCCGACTATCCGTTCACCACCCTGCATCCCAACCTGGGCGTGGTGCGCGTGGGCCCGGAGCGCAGTTTTGTGGTCGCCGACGTGCCGGGCTTGATCGAAGGTGCGTCTGAAGGCGCGGGTCTGGGCCACCGCTTTTTGCGCCACCTGCAGCGCACCCGTTTGCTGCTCCACATGGTGGATGCGGCGCCCTTTGACGACGGTGTGGAC
>JAYUPP010000404.1:0-2868 GCA_043760045.1 Betaproteobacteria bacterium | reverse complement strand
CGAACCCCTACTACATCCGCGAACTGCGGCCGCTGACCGGCCGCGACACGCTGGTGGCCGACTACCTGGACGCCCAGCCTGAAGCGCGCGAAATGCTCTCTCAGATCGAGACCTTTTTGAAGCGCTGGCTGCCGGCCTTTGAAGATGATCAGCGAAGTTACCTCACGGTTGCCATCGGCTGCACCGGGGGCCAGCACCGTTCGGTGTACAGCGTGGAATGGCTGGCGCGGCGGTTCTTGGGCCGCTACTCCACGCTGGTGCGGCACCGTGAACTGGGTTCACGTGAATAGCCAACCGCAGCCCATGCGTTTTTCAGAAACTTCCCTGCCCGACCCGCTGCCCCTGTTTCCTTTGGGCCTGGTGCTGCTGCCCGGTGCACTGCTGGGCCTGAAGGTTTTCGAGGCCCGTTATCTGGATCTGGTGTCGCGCTGCATGCGCAGCGGCCAGCCCTTTGGCGTCATCTGCCTGCAGCAGGGCGCGGAGGCGGGGCCCAGCGACCAGCCGGTGCAACTGGAACAAGTGGGCACGCTGGCCCACATCGACGACGTGGATGCAGAACAACCCGGCATCCTGCGTCTGCGCTGCCACGGCGGCCAGCGTTTCAGGCGGCTGGGTGAACCCGCGCAGTTGGCCGGTGGCCTGTGGACCACCCGCTTTGAGCTGCTGCGCGACGACCCGGCGCGTGCACCAGGTCCTGCGGTGGCGCCCACCGTGGCCGCATTGGCCGAGGCCATCAAGGCCCTGCATGAACACGACCACGAACCCTTTGCCGCGCCCTACAGGCTGGACGATGCGGGCTGGGTGGCCAACCGCTGGTGTGAACTGCTGCCGCTGCCGCTGGCGGCCCGGCAAAAGCTGATGGCGCTGGAGGACCCGGTGATAAGGCTGTCGCTGGTGGACGGTTACTTGCGCGACAAAAAAGTCATCGTCGGTTAAGTTTCATGATGCGGGGCAACGCCCCGGACCATCGAACACTTCCACATTGACAGGCTGCGCACCCAGCAAGCGCCGCACCGGCGCTGCCAGCCCCAGCGCCAGCGCGTCTTCGGGCAGCACCCAGCGGGTGGGCAGCGCCGCAAAGTGCTGGGCCTGCAACTGTGGTGCCGGGTCGGCACGGCGGCTGGGCCACTGCCACAGCAGCGGCAACAGCTGCCAGTCGAAGTGAGTCAACGCATGGTCGATGACGGGCAGCCATTGGCCCTGCCCCGGCCAGGTGGCCCGCAAGCCGTCCAGCACCGTTTGGTCAACAAACTCCGGCAGGCTCCACAACCCTGCCCACACACCTTGTTCAGGTCGCTGCACGAGCAGGCAGCGGCCGCGCCACTGCAGCCACAACAAAGCGTGGCTGCGCCGCCCGCGTGTTGCGCGGCGGCTCTTCACCGGAAAGGCCTGCGGCCGGCCCTGTGCACGCGCCACACAAATGTCCTGCAGCGGGCAAGCCGCGCAACCGGGGTTGCGCACGCTGCACACGCTGGCGCCCAAGTCCATCAAACCCTGGGTGTAGCCCTGCACGTTGTCGGCGGGCAGCAGTTCATGGGCCCGCGCCCACAGCAGCTGCACTTGCGCCGCCACCGTCAAGTCGCCGGCGAAGCCCAACACCCGGGTCAGCACACGTTTGACGTTACCGTCGAGTATCGCCTCGCGCCTGTTGAAGCAAAAAACGGCGATGGCAGCCGCGGTTGACCGACCGATGCCGGGCAATTTTTCCAGACCCTCCAGATGGTCAGGGAACTGGCCCCCATGCTGCTGCACCACCGCCTGCGCGCAGCGGTGCAGGTTGCGCGCACGGCTGTAGTAACCCAGGCCGCTCCACAGCGCCAGCACGTCGTCCAGCGGCGCTTGCGCCAGCACCTGCACATCGGGGAAACGGTGCAGAAAACGCGCGTAGTAAGGCATCACCGTGGCCACTTGCGTTTGCTGCAGCATGACCTCTGACAGCCAAACGCGATAAGGGTCGCGTGTGCCCTGCCACGGCAGGCCATGCCGGCCCTGGGTTTGCTGCCAGCGCTGCACACGCCGGGCCAGCCCGCCAGGCCGCTTCACGCCTGAACGGTCACGCTGGGACGGCCTGGCGGCTGCTGCCGCGATCAAGCCCACCGGCACTGAAGGCCGGGGCTGATGCGTCAGTGGCTGCCAGCGCCAACACCGCGCCCTGCGCAGCAGTCGTCTGTGTTGCTGCACCGGCGCCGTCAGCCGCCGTCATGCCTTTGGGGCCGTTGCGGGCCAGCGCCACCGCACGGGCTGCAACAACATCCAGTCGTGTATGCAGATTCGCCAGCTGGGTGTCTTGCTGCTGCACTTCGGCAATGCGCTGTTCAAGTTCACCGGCGGCGGCCTGCACGCGCTGCAGCGCATCACGCCGGCGCGCAAAACTGCGGCGGCGCTCGCGCAATTGCACGTCAATCTGCGCCTGTGCGCTTTTGCTCCACAGCTCGAAGTCAGCCGCTGTGTTTTCATAGATGACCCGCAGTTTGGACATCAGCATGCGCCTGAACTGGTCGGCAAAACCCGGCGCTGCTTTGCGCCAGGCCTGGCTGACGCCCAGGTATTTGCCGTAGCCCGCAGCAATCAAGTCCAGCTCGCGAGTCTGTTTATCCAGCCGCGGTGGCGCGCCCAGCACAAAAGCAAAACCAAACTCGGCGTTCAGCTGCGTGTAGCTGCCGTCCAGCATCAGCCGCAATTCGTTGGCATGTGCGGCCACGCGTGAAAGCGCCTGGCGCAGCCGCACCAGCAGCGCGTCAAAAGCCGAGCGCGCACCCAGGTTGAAAATGCGGGCTGCCATGGACGCCTGCATCGCCTTGCACTCTTCGCGCAGCGTGTGCAGCGACAGCGGCACCAGCATCGCCCGGTGCAGGCGCTCGTGCACCA
>JAYUPP010000403.1:0-7308 GCA_043760045.1 Betaproteobacteria bacterium | reverse complement strand
GGTGCAGGCCGGTGTGGCCGAGCTGAACCTGGACTTCACCAAGGGCAGCGAAACCGACAACGGCAACCTGCTGGGCATGCTGGGAAGCTACACCGCTGCTGACGGCAGCGAACAGCAGATGGTGGACGTGTGGTTTGCCAAACAGCCTAACGGTGCGGCACCGGCGCTGGAGGACTTGCTGGTGGCCGACAGCGGGCACCTGCTGGCCGAACCGGCCGAGTCTGCGTCGAAGGCGGCTGACAAGGCAGTGGGTAACGCAGCAAGCGCCGGCATGGCCAGCATGCCACGCGGGGGGCTGACCGATGACGAGGTGCTGCGGCAGCAGAATTTGTTGTTGTGACCCGATCACCGAGGCCAGCCGGGCCGCCGCAATCCATCGCAGGCCAGTCTGTGCTACGCTGACGCCATCGATTAAAGAAACGTCGTATGGAAACCATTTCTATCTCACCCAAGTACCAAGTTGTCATACCCAAGTCAATTCGTGAAGCCCTGGGCCTGGTAGCCGGACAAAAAATGCAGGCTCTTCGTTACGGCGACCGGGTAGAGCTGATTCCGCTGCGGCCACTGTCGCAGGCACGCGGGTTTCTGGCTGGCATCGACAGCCAGGTTGAGCGCGACCACGACCGCGTCTAACTTTCACATCAATGGCGGCGCGGTGAACGTTGTTGATTCAAGCGGCTGGCTCGAATACTTTGGCAACGGCAGCAATGCCGATTTTTTTGCCGGCCCGCTCGCAGACACCGAGAAGTTGATCGTGCCTGCACTGTCGGTTTTTGAAGTCTTCAAGCGTGTGCTGCTGCGGCGCGACGAAGCAGCCGCACTGCAAGCCGCTGCCATGATGCAACAAGGGCGCGTGGTGCCGCTGGACGCTGCAGGGGCGATGGCTGCTGCCAAGCTGTCGTTTGATCTCAAACTGCCCATGGCCGACAGCATCATCCTGGCCACAGCGCGGCAATTCAACGCCACCTTGTGGAGCCAGGACGCTGACTTCGAAGGCCTGCCTGGCGTGCGCTACGTGGCGAAGATACGGGCGGTTTAAAGGCGCACTGCAGCCCGTGCTTTTTAGAGTTGATGCAGAAGTCTTTCATGATCCGTCCGCAGCAAACACGTCCGGCGCCCAGAGAAAATGTCCGTCCTCTTCCCCCGTCTTTCAAACCACCATGAAGCTCACTGTTGCCTGGCCGCTGCTGGTTTTGTTGGTTCTCTGTGCCGGCGCGCCGGTGCCCAGTGCCGCCCAGGCCCCCGACGCCAAACGTCTGAATGACGCCTACAACATCACCGGCGAGGTGCAGACCGGCGCACGCATGGCCAAACACCGTATGCGCATCGTCTACCGCCACGCACCGGCACAAGAGCTTGCCATCGACGGCGTCAGCGAAACCGTGTTTGCCAACATGCAGGCGGCGTTTGTGGCCTACCGCAACAAGGACTCGGCATCCAAAGACTTTGCCGTGGTGGTGTCCCCCAGCGGCTGGGTGGTGGTGGTGTACTGGGCCGATGTGGTGATGCTGCACAAGTGGACCGAGCGTTGAAGCGCGGGCCGCAGCAGCGGGTGCATACGGCCGCTGTTTGTGCCATCGCGGCAGCAGCGGCGGCCTAGACTGGAAGTCACCACTCCCGGCCCAAGCGCCCCACAGCGCCGCTGCACATGCCCGACCAGCCTGCCCTTGCCGAGGTGCATCTGCACCTCATCGCTTATTCAGACGAAACACACCAGCAGGTGCAGCCGCCCTGGCTGCTGCTGGACAACCGCGCCAACCCGCGGCCCGACTGGTTTGAATACGGCCCGTTGCGCCAAACGCTGCTGCAAGCGAACGCTGAAAAAAGCTGGGACGAAGCGGCCTTTTATGGCTACTTCTCGCCCAAGTTCAGCGCCAAAACCGGCCTTGGCCCTGCCCAGGTTTGCAGCTTTGTGCAGCAGCACGCAGCGCAGGCCGACGTGTTGCTGTTTTCACCGCAGCCCGACATGGGCGCCTTTTTTCTGAATGTGTTTGAGCAGGGCGAAACCTTTGACCCGGGGCTGATTGAGGCCTACAGCACTTTTCTGGACAGCATCGGCCGCAGCGCGCCGCTGCGCCAGATGGTGATGGACACACGCCAGGTTTGTTTTTCCAACTACTTCGTGGCGCGGCCAGCGTTCTGGCGTGCCTGGCTGCAGCTGAACGAAGCGCTGTTTGCCGCCTGCGAAGGGCCAACCACGCCGCTGCAGCAGGCGCTGACGGCCGCGACCAGCTATCCGGGGCCTAACGGCGGTGTGCAGCGCAAGGTGTTCTTGCAGGAGCGTGCAGTGTCGTTGCTGCTGGCCACACAGCCGCAGTGGCGCAGCCTGCCTTACGACCCGTTTGGCATGGGCTGGTCGGTGTCGCGCTTTCGTGACCACCCGCAAGACGCCTTCATCAGCGACGCCTTGAAAAGAGCCTACCGCGACACCGGCTGGCCCGCATACATGAGCGCCTTTGCCGCCACGCGGCAGCGGTTTCTGGCGCCATTGGCACCGGCAACCTGAAGGGCCGGGTGCTGTGCCTCAGGGAAACTGCGGGTCAGTGGGCCCTGGCACTGGCGGTAGCCTGCCGCACCAGTCCGTTGCAAGCCCATGCGATGGCCCATCCACCACCTGCTCCAGGAGACCCAGACATGACCGCACCACACCACCTTCACCGCCGCCCCGTGTTCACCAAAGTAGCAACCGCCGTATCAATGGCTGTGTTGCTTGCTGCCTGCGGCGGCAATGACGACGACGAAGTCGTTGCCGTGGTGCCCGAAGAAACTCGCGCCCACGACAGCCGCGTTTTCACCGCCGACGCCGTGGCCACCACCTTCAACGCCATGGCCGCAGCTGCCGGCGACACAGTGGACATGGCCACCACCACGCGCCTGGCGGGTGTCAACAAAGGCGCGGCCTACCGCATCGAGGTGCCCGCCAACTGGAACGGCAAGCTCGTGATGTACGCGCACGGCTTTCGCGGCAACGGCGCCGCGCTGACGGTAGACGCCCCTTCGATTCGGCGTTATCTGGTGCAAAACGGTTATGCCTGGGCGGCTTCCAGCTACAGCAAAAATTACTACGACGTGCGCGCGGGTGTCGAAGACACGAATGCACTGGCCCTGGCGTTCAACACCATCACCACCGCCGGCGGCCGCGCGCTGGCCGCACCCACCCGCACCTACATTACCGGCCACTCGATGGGTGGCCACATCACCGGTGCGGCCATTGAAGACGAAGCCGCCAACACCGCCATCAACAAGGTGAAATACCACGGCGCCGTGCCGATGTGCGGCGTGATGGGCGACGCCGAACTGTTCAACCAGTTTGCCGCCCTGCAGATGACGGCGCAGGCGGTGGCGGGCCTGCCCAGCTACCCGTCGGCGAAGTGGAGCGAAATCGAGCCGCTGGTGAGGAGCACGCTGTTCACCACCTTCCCCAGCACGCCCACCGTGGTGGGCCAGAACTACCTGTCGGTGCTGGAACACATCACCGGCGGCAAGCGCCCGCTGTTCGCGCAGGGCATCGCGTTTGGCGGCAGCTTTCCTTCGGCCTGGGGCACCTTCGGCAGCGACGGCACCGTCACCGGCATCCTGAATAAAAACGTGCTCGACACCAACGCCTACACCTACACCATCGAAGGCAACGCCAGCGCCACCACGGCGCTGAACGCGGTGGCGCAGAAACTGACGGCCACGCCCGACGCCAACCGGCTGCGCCGCGACGGCCTGCGCTGGGTGCCGCAGATCAACGGCGAGTTCAAGATTCCGGTGGTGTCGATTCACACCTTGGGTGACTTGTTTGTGCCCTTCAGCATGCAGCAGGTCTACCAGAAGCGCACAGCGGCCAAGGGCAACAGCAGCTGGCTGGTGCAGCGCGCGATACGCGGCGCCAGCCATTGCGACTTCACCGTGGCCGAACAATCTGAAGCCTTCGACGCCATGATCAAGTGGGAACGTGACGGCATCAAACCGGGTGGTGACGACGTGGTGACCGCCGCCACCGTGGCCGCCACCAGCTATGGCTGCACCTACACCCGCAACACCCTGGGGCCTGACGACGGGGGCGCCACACGTTCGTTGCGTCCGGGCATCCTGGCTTCAACACCGGCCTGCCCGGCTTGAGGCGCAGCCTCGGCCAGCCGCTGCACCCCTGCGTGCGGCAGCCGGCACGGCGGCGCCCAGGGTGGCAAACAACTCCACACCTGACGGCCCGCCGCCAGCGCCACCACCAGGGCTTGTGATTCACAACCCACCACCCAGCGCGCGCCACTGATGGCCTGCGCCAGGGTGGCGTGGCGGTCCAACACCACACCCTGATGGCGGGCCAGCCAGTCACCGTATTTGCCAGGCGCATCAGACGGGTGAGGCCGCAGCCGCACCGTTGTGCCGCAAGGTATGCCGGCCGCTGCGCGCCACTGCATGAAATAGTCCAGCGCCTGCCACTCACCGGCAACACCACGCCCCCAGTCGCTGCGCGCCGGCTCCATCACCAGCAGCACGTCCCCTGTGTGAGGTCCGTGCGGCCCGGCCGGCCCGCCAGGCAGTGGTCTGATGGCCTGCACCTGTTCCTGCAGATAACGGTTGGCATAACAGCGCAATCGATGCTGCGGAAAATGCTGACAGGCCAACTTGACGGCCTCTTCATCGGTGACCCAAAACTCGCTGGGCCACTGCTGCTGGTCGTTAAAAACAAAGCGGTCAGGGTAGTTCACCCAATGGTCGATGACGGCGGCGTTGCGCAGCTGCAGGCACTGCGCCAGCACACGCGCGTCGTGCTCCAGCGTGCTGGCCCAGCCGGTGCCGGTGATGACGAGTTGCACGCCGGCCAGTGCCTGCGGCAGGCTGCTGCACAACGGCGCAGCGCCGAAACGCGCGCGCCACAGCGCCAGCGCCGGGCCTTGCATCACCGCGCGCACCTGCAAGCCCGGGCGCTGCAGCCAGGGCAGGATGAGGTTGCAGGCCCCCGCGTCGTGGCACACCACGGCCACGGCGTGCGGCAAATCAGGGTCGCGCAGCATCGGCATGTCCAGGCGCGAGGCTCGCGGTTGCACGGGCGGTTGCGGTTGCCGCTGCACAAAACCGCGCGCAATGCACCAGGTCCACCGGCTGGCCGTGCACCAGTTCCTGGCCCACACGCACCGCTTCGCGCGCAAAACCGGCGCGCAGCGCCAAGGCCAGCATGCCGTGGTTGCAAGCCAGCATGCCGCAGGTGAGCTTGCGCATGCCCGGCAGCGTGTCCAGCCAGCTGGCCAGCAGCGTGAAAGCTTCCAGCCCCAGCCCCAGGCCCCAGCAGTTGCAGTCACCAATCAGGATGCCGATGTCGGCCGTGCCGTGCTGCACGTTGCGGTAAGCCGTCAGCGTGCCGATGGCCTCGTCGCTGCTGCGAAGGCGCACGCTGGCGTAGACGTTGGCGCTGAGCTCGAAGCCGGCGTGGTAGCGCAGGCAACTGTCGAGCGTGTGTTGCACAAAACGCTGGTTGGAAAACTGCACCACTTGTGGGTCATTCAACCACGCCACATGCTGCGGCGTGATGTCGCTGCTGCGCGTGGCGCGCAGCAGCAAACGCGGGCCCACAAGCGGGGGCATGGCTACACCGCCACCGCCGCAGGCGCACGCAGCACAGCGGCCTGTGCCGGGCGCAAGGCCGGCAAGTTGGCCCACACCTTCTTGAACGCGGTCACGATCTGCGCCACCTCCAGCGGGCCGTGGGCGAACTGCCCCAGCGCCAGGCCGAAAAAGCTGCGGCTGTGCAGGTCTTCGGCCACCGGGCACAGGCCGCGGCCGTAAGTGACGGTGCTGTCGCCCTGCGGCGTGCCTTTCCAAGGGAAACCACCGGTGCCGTAAGCAATGCGGTGTTTGAACAGCGGCAGCAGGTGCAGGTTCTGGTAGTTGCCCACCAGGCCCGGCACGCCTTCAGCACGCAGCGCCTGCAGCAGCACATCGCGGCCGATGCCCAGGCGCGCGGTATCCAGCTGCAGGCCGTAGATGTAGTAAACGTGCGTGTTGCCCGCCAGCACGGCCGGTGGGGTCAAGCCCGACAGCCCCGCAAGGCCGGCATTCAGCGCCGCCGCCGCCTGCTGACGCAGCGCCACGCGGGCCGCCAACTGCGGCAGTTGCACGGCGGCGATGGCGGCTTCAATTTCGCCCAGGCGGAAGTTGTGCCCCAGCAGGTTGGCAAGCTCTGCCGGTTCGTCGCTTTGCACCACCGCTTCGGCGTGGTTGCGGATCAGCGCCAAACGGCGTGCATAACGTTCATTCTGAGTTACCAACACACCGCCCTCACCACAATGAATGTGCTTGTGGTAATTCAGGCTGTAGCCGCCGATGTCGGCCAGCGTGCCCGCCGGCTGGCCCCTGTGCAGCGCACCGGGTGCCTGCGCACAGTCGCTCAGCAGCGCCAGGCCGTGGTGACTGCAGATCTCGCGCAGCGTGCTCATGTCGGCACTCTGACCGAAGATGTCCACCGCGATCACGGCCCTGGTGCGCGGCGTGATCTTCTTCAGCACCGCCGCCGGGCTGATGTTGTAGGTGGCGCGGTCGATGTCGGCAAAAACCGGCACGCCGGCCCAGTGCAACACGGCGGTGGCAGTGGCGGCCATCGTCCACGGCGTGGTGATGACCTCGTCACCCGGCTCGATGCCGATGGCACCCACGGCACACACCAGGCCACTGGTCCACGAGTTCACCGCCAGTGCATGCTGCACGCCAAAGTGTGCGGCACACTGGGCTTCAAAATTGCGCACGCGCGCGCCGCCCATGAAGGCCGCACCCGGCGCACCGATGTAGCCCGACAGCACACCCCCGCGTATCACTTCGGCAGCCGCAGCCACGTCGGCTTCACCCAGGATGCTGGGGTGCGGGGCGATGAGTTGCACAGCCGGCGGGCCGCCGAACAGGGCCAGGGTGTTGGCGTGGGTCATGACAGGCTCAGTGTTCGGTTGGCTCCCTCACCCCCGAAGGCTGAGGGAGTGAAGGCGTGGCAGGCAGAGAAAGTGAAGGCGGCCCGCTTTTCCACGGCTCGCGCGGGGCGTTGGACTTGCGGCGTATCTGTTCACACAGCCGCTGTGCGGCCAGCGCGGTGTGGCCGGTACTGGCCAGATGTGAACCGGCAATCAGGTGATCGTGCAGGTTGGCGACTGCAGCAGCCGTGGCCTGCAGCACTTCGCCATCGATCCGTTCACCGTCGTCCAGCACTTGATAACCGGCGAAGTGTGGGCTGGCCATGACGCGGCGCACACGCCACATGAGGCCCCCGTCTTCCATCGTGATGACCGCCTTCTGGCACACCAGGCGCAACTCGAAAATCGCCGCGTCGCCGGCATG
>JAYUPP010000402.1:0-2872 GCA_043760045.1 Betaproteobacteria bacterium | reverse complement strand
AAGCGGCGCTGCTGGGCAGAGCGTCTACGCTGGTGCCGCAGTGGTTACCAGGCGGTTTTGAGCGTGCCGGCCGTTGGTATGTGGGCGACTTTGACGGTGGCGATGGGGAGAGCGCCAACGTCAGCCTGACCACAGGGATGTGGATCGACAACGGTGGCAACAGCAAGGACAGCGGCCGCGACTTGATCGGGCTGTATGCGCGCATCAGGGGCTACAGCAACAGTGTGGCGGCGCTGGAGCTGATACGCGATGAGCGGCTTGAGAGCCGCTGTTTGCGCGATGCGCCGGCCAGGCCGCATGGCCGGCCAGCGGCACGCCCGGCCGATGACGAGCCACCGCCAGCGGACCCCGACCAGTTGCCAGCCAGGCCAGCACGCACAGACCGCTGGCAGTCGGTGTTGCCGGTGCCAAAGCACGCGCCGGTGCCGCAGCGATTTCGGCACGGGTTCAAGAACCGCAAGACCGACGCGTGGGAAGAGTACGACGCGGTGGCGACGTGGGAGTACGCCTTTGAGGGCGCCCGCTTCGGCTATGTGGCGCGCTTCGAGCGTGTGAACAGCCGCGGTGAGGTGGTGAAGGACACGCTGCCGCTGACCTGGTGCCAAGACCTGCAAGACGCCCGCGGGGGCCAGCGCTGGCACTGGAAGCAGTGGGCTGAGCCGCGCCCGCTGTACGTGCCCGCCACGCTGCTGAGCGGCACGCCGGCCGACGTGCCTGTCGTGCTGGTGGAGGGTGAGAAGTGCGCCATGGCGGGGCTGCAGCTGCTGGCGGCAGAGTTTGACTTCGTCAGCTGGCCCGGCGGCTGCAAGGCGTGGGCCATGGCCGACTGGCGCTGGCTGCAGGGCCGCACGGTGTACTTGTGGCCCGACGCGGATGCGCAGCGCGAGCGGCTGAGCAAGCCTGAGCGCGACGCGGGTGCAGACCCCGCAGCCAAGCCGTACATGCCGGCGCACATGCAGCCCGGGCTGCGGGCGATGGTGCAGATTGGCAGCAAGCTGGTGGCCGACCATGCCTGCACGGTGTTCATTTGCAAGGTGTATGAGCCCGGTGAGAAGGGCGACGGCTGGGATATTGCCGACGCGGTGGCCGAAGGATGGGACGCGCCGCGTGTGCGTGCGTTCATCCGCGCGGCGGTGCCGTTTGTTGCGCCGGACGATGCGGCGCGGGCGAAGGCGGGCAACCCGGGTTTTGTGGCTGGCGGCAATGGGGGTGGTGGCATTTCTACCCCGTCAACCGCTGGCGCGGACGGTGGGGAAGGTGCGCCGTCGTGGCGCAGCAAGCTGCTGCTGAGCGCGGCCGGCGCCGTCAAGGCGGTGCGCGAGAACGTGGTGCTGGCGCTGGACGGCATACCGGAGGAAGACATCCATGGCATTCCTGCGGCCGACGACGTGGTGGCGTTCAACGAATTCACGAACGACGTGATGAAGCTGCGGGCCGCGCCATGGGGCACACCAGCCGGGGTGTGGGATGAGACCGACGAGCTCGAGCTGGGCAACTACCTGGTGCGTCAGCACTGGCTGCCGAGCATGCCGCGCGGCACGCTGGAAGAGGCGGTGTCGATGGTGGCCAAGCGCCACCGGTTCCACCCGGTGCGCCAGCAGCTGGACGGCCTGCGCGGCAAGTGGGACGGGCAGAAGCGCTTGTCTACCTGGTTGCGCCGGTGCTGCCTGATAGAGGACGAATGGGACGACACGGCGCCGCTGCAGCAGTACCTGGCCCGGGTGGGCACGTGGCTGGTGATGGCCATCTGCGCGCGGGTGCTGACGCCGGGGTGCAAGTTTGACTACATGGTCATCTTTGAGGGCGCGCAGGGCGTGGGCAAGAGCACGCTGGCCCGGCTGTTGGGCGGTGAGCACTTTGCTGACACTGGCCTGGTGCTGGGCGACAAGGACAGCTATCAAAACCTGCAGGGCGTGCTGGTGTACGAGTGGGGTGAGCTGGACTCCCTCACCAAAGCCGAGGTGACGAAGGTCAAGCAGTTCATCAGCAGCCAAAAGGACCGGTTTCGCGCCAGCTTCGACAGGCGGCCCAAGGACTATCCGCGCCAGGTGGTGTTCATCGGCACGACGAATGAGGACCACTACCTGGTGGACCCGACGGGCAACCGCCGCATGTGGCCGGTGCGCGTGACGCGCCAGGTTGACATCGAGTGGGCGCGGGCCAACCGGGAGCAGCTGTTCGCCGAGGCGCTGCACTACGTGGAGGCGGGCGCGCGCTTTCACCCGTCGCTGAAAGAGCAGCGCGAGCTGTTTGAGCCGCAGCAGCAGCAGCGGCAGATTGAGAACGCCATTCAGGCGGCGGTGATGCGCTACCTGTATGACGAGCAGCAGCGCATCACGGCGCACGGTGACAACGGCACGCTGGTCAACGAGATCAGCGCGCCGGACCTGCTGAACAAGCTGGGCATCAGCGTGGACAAACAAAGCCATGTGCTGCTGCGCCAGGCCACGGCGGCGCTGCGGCAGAAGGGGTGGGAACGCTTTCGGTCAAGCCGTGGCGACAGGCCCTGGATGTTCAAGCGCCCGGATTCGGAAACCGGCTACACGCCACCCAGTTCTGGCCAGGCCCGCGCCAGCGATCCATCAAGCGGGGTGCACGCCCCATCAACCCAGGAAATCGCAGATGACTGCCCGTTCTGATCAGAGACGCCACCGCCAGGTGGAAGAGATCACGCGCAAGGGCTGCGGCAACTGGGCGCTGCCTATGTGAGCCAGCGCGACGCGGCGCTCCGCGATGCCTGCGATGTCCACGTGTCCGCGTGTTTGCAGTGAGACCCCAGTGCTCTGCCGTTGTTCTGACGATGGCAACCAGGGTCCCACAGCGGAGCTGCGTTCGGGGTTGTCCAGGCGTCTGCAACACAGCGGGGGCGGGC
>JAYUPP010000401.1:0-7334 GCA_043760045.1 Betaproteobacteria bacterium | reverse complement strand
CGACAGTGGAAGTCAGCCGGTTGGTTTGAAGGCGCCCAGGTGGTGCTGGTGCTGGGCAATGAAGTGCGCCACTTCCTGACGCTGGACCGCCCCGAACTGCCACCCGAAGAGTTGGCGCTGGCGGCCCGCTACCCGCTGGCCGAGGCGCTGGAAACCGACGCTGAAACCCTGCTCGCCACCGCCACGCCAATGCCGCTGACCAACGACGCGCTGCGCCCGCAGATGCTGGCCGTGGCGGCCCACCTGGGCCCCGTGCGTGAACAGCTGGCGCAGCTGTCGGCCGCCGGCATCCGCGTGCGCCACATCGACATCGTCGACAGCGCGCTGCGCGGCATGGTGATGCTGCAGGACAAGCCTGACGACGGCTGCGTGGCGCTGGCTTTTGTCGGCGGCGACATCTGCATCGGCCTCATCTGGCAGCACCAGTTCTGTGCCCTGCGCGCGCTGGCGCTGCCGCCGCGCACGCCACACGACGCGGCCGAATTCGAAGAACAACTGGCGCTGCACATCCAGCGCACCGCCGACCACTTTGAACGTCAGGCCACGCGCCTGGCGGTGCGCTCGGTGCTGGCCAGCATGCCTGCGCTGGAAGACGGGGTGCGGCGCAATGTGCTGTCGGCGCTGCCGCTGACGGCACGCACGTTTGACCTGGCATCGGCCCTGACGGCGGGCGATGCCGCCGCCCGCGCTTGCGAGGGCCACAACGACCTGACGGCGCTGGTGGGCGTGGCGGCCGCCCGGCTGCTGGAGCCGCTGGCCGAACAAGCCGCTGCCCGCGCACTGGAGCGTGAAGCCACCGCTCGCCAGGCCGACATCGCTGGCGGCTACGAACCGCTGGGCTTGACGCCGATGGCGCTGTCGCAAGGGGCCATCGACAAGGCCGCGCTTGCCAGCCGGGGTGCCACCGATGCTGCGGTCGCCGCCCACGGCGCCATCCATCCCATGGCGCTGGAAGACCGCCCATGATCGAACTCTTCGACGCCGCGCGCCTGACCACCCAACGCGACCACACGCTGCCCCTGGCGGGCGGCCTGCTGCTGCTGGTGGGTGGGTCGATGGCCGCCTACACGGCGTTTTTGCAAGTCCAGCTGCACGGCACGCAGTCGCGCACGCAGGCCCTGCAAGCCCAGCTGGCGACGCTGGACAGCGCCAGCAGCAAGGGCAAAACAGCGGCATCGGCAACGGCGGCATCACCGCACGCCGCGTTGCTGGCCGACCTGCAGCACCAGGCCGAAAAACTGGAACGCGAAGCCCGCCAGGCTGACCCGCCTGCAGAGCCATCAGCAAGCGTGGGCACGCCCACCGCAGCGCAGTGGATGGACCATCTGGCAGCGCTGACGATGGCCGAAACCAGCCTGCAGAAAGTGGACATCGAACGCGGTGGCAGCGCCCGCATCGAAGGCCTGGCCACCAGCCCGCAGGCGCTGAACGCGCTGGTCCAGGCGTGGGAAAAACAGCACGGCCTGGCGCTGTTGCAGCCACGCTCCATCGAAGTCAGACAAGAGAAGTTGCCGGCGCCGTTCCTGCGCTTTCAACTGCGCGCCACCCCATTGCCGCCCGCGCCCGGCCGCGCTGCGGCCGCCGCGGCGCCAGCGACCAGCGCCGCAACCGGCATAAACCCGGAGCCATGAAAACAAAGCCATGAACACAGGCCTGGACATTGGCGAATTCAAACGCTGGTGGCGGCAACGCCCCGGGCGCGAGAAATTGATGCTGGGCGCGTGCAGCCTGGGCGTGGTGCTGGCCCTGGGCGACAGCCTGGGCATCACCCCGGTGGAAAAACGTCTGCGCGTGGCGCGCGCCGCTGAAGAGCAGCTGCAGGCGCGCTGGGAGCAGCTGCAGTTGCGCCGCCAAGGCCAAACCGCACAAGAGCAGGAACTGCGCCTGCTGGAAGACCGGCTGCGCGCGCGCTTGCAGGCCGCACAGGCCCGCGTGGGCGTGCAGAACCAGCAGATGGCCAACACCGCACAGCTGCCCGAGGTGCTGCGCGCCGTGATCGCCACCATGGGCAGCACCCGGCTGCTGGAGCTGACTTTTGCCGACGATGGGTCGGCAGCAACGGCCGCGGGCCCGGTGGTGGCCGCACCCGCACCGGCACCCGCACCTGCGCTCGGCGGCGCCAGTGCCATCGCGCCCACGGCCGCGCGGCGTGTCTACCGCCTGCCAGTAACTTTGAAAGTCAGCGGCAACTGGGCCGAACTGAGCAGCCTGCTGAACCAGGTTGAAAGCCGGGCGCCGGCGCTGCAGTGGCAAACGCTTGGCCTGGACAGTAACGAATGGCCCGCCATCCAACTGACGCTGCGCGCGCATGTGCAGAGCCTGCAACCACGCTGGGGCGCCCGGCCGTGAAACCGCTGCGCGGACTGATCCTGGGTGCAGCGTTGTGGCCGAGCCTGGCATGGCCCCCGGCCGTGGCCGACCCGATGCGGCCCTTGGTCACGCCCGGCGCGGCCTCGAACCCAACAATGGTGCCCAGCGCGGCTGCAGCCGGTGGCGCCGCCACCGGCGCCAACGCAACCCCGGTGCGCCGGCTGCTGGCCATCCGCCAAGACAGCAACGGCGAACGCAGTGCCCTCTTTGGCGACCGCTGGCTGCGCGCCGGCGACCGTTACACCGCGCCGCAGGGCGAAACCTGGGTGCTGGAGGTGGGCAGCAACCACATCGAACTGGAGCAGGACAAGGTCAAAACCAGCCATCACCTGCTGGCACCGCTGCTGCCGCCGCAGTGGCCCGCGTTGCCAGCGTCACGACCCGCGCCGACACCCAGCGCACGAACTTCACCCGCTCCACAGGCCGCACCGGCACCCACGCCGGCTGCTGTTTCAGCACCCGCACCCACGCCCGCTTCACCCCGCCCCGAAAGACCCCCATCATCATGAATCCCGCCCTGCACGGCCTGGCCCGTTTACTGTTGGCAAGCTGCACCGTGGTCGCCAGCGGCTGCGCACAGATGGAGGGCCAGAACCCGCTGAAAAATCCACTGCAGGGCTGGCTGAAGAGTGCGCTGGGGGTGGCGCCTGAACCGGCTGCGTCGACCACAGCCGCCACCGCCACCGCCACCACCACCGCCGGCCCGGCCGTGGCCGACGCTGCAGCATCGGCACCCCTGCCGTCGGCAGCCGCCGCCGTGCGCAAAAACAGCGGCCGGCCCACGGCCGTCAGCAGCGCGTCTGCGCCCCCGGCCGCCACCGACGAACTGGCCCAGGTGGCGCCCACTTCACGCACCGCGCGCCGCTTCTCGCTGGTGCTCAGCGGTGCCACGCCCGAAACGGTGTTCATGTCGCTGCTGGCTGAAACGCCGCTGTCGGTGGCGGTGGACCCGGCCGTCAAGGCGCCCACCGCCATCAGCCTGAAAGACGTGACGCTGCGTGAAGCACTCGACCTGCTGCGCGAACTGCACCACCTGGAATACAAGATCGTCGGCCGCCACATTTTGGTGGCACCGGCGCAGATGCAGACGCGCATCTTCACCATTGACTACCCGTCGTTCAACCGCACCGGGCGCAGCGATTCGCGCGTCATCAGTGGCTCCATCACCGGGGGCGGTGGTGGTTCAGGCGGAGGCAGTTCGGGTGGCAGCGGCGGCAGCGGCAACGGCAGTGGCAACAACGGCAGCACGGGTGGCAGCAGCGGCGGCGGCGCCACGGAAGGCAGCCGCATCACCACATCGCAAAAAAACGATATCTGGCAGGAGGTGGAAAACACCATCAAGCTGCTGGTCGGCGACAAGGAAGGCCGCCACGTCATCGTGAGCCCGCAGACCGGCAACATCGTGGTGCGTGCGCTACCCAAGGAGTTACGCACCGTGCAGGACTATCTGGCGTCCACCCGCGCCAGCATCGAACGCCAGGTGATGCTGGAAGCCAAGGTGGTGGAAGTGCAGCTGCGCGACAGCCAACGCACCGGCATCAACTGGGCCGCCTTCAAAGCCGGCTTGAGCCTGCGCGCCAGTGGCGGCGTGGCCGGGCCCGGCGTGGCACTGTCGCCGATTTCCGGCACACCCAGCAGCCTGGCCGGCGGTTTGATCAACGTCGCACCGGGCGCCGCGCTCAGTGCTGCGGCCACCAGTGCCGGTGCGGTGCTGGGCCTCGCTTTCCAGACCAGCAACTTCGCCAGCGTGCTGGAATTTCTGGGCACCCAGGGCAACACGCAGGTGTTGAGCAGCCCGCGCATCGCCACCATGAACAACCAAAAAGCGCTGCTCAAAGTGGGCACCGACGACTTCTTTGTAACGAGTATCAGCACCACCACCAACAGCAGCGGCAACACCAGCAGCACCACACCCAACATCGGCGTGCAGCCGTTTTTCAGCGGCATCTCGCTGGACGTGACACCCAGCATCACCGCCGACGGTTTCATCACGCTGCACGTGCACCCAGCCGTCAGCACCGTGATCGAACGCAACAAGGTGCTGAACCTCGGCAACCTGGGCACCTATTCACTGCCGCTGGCCAGCAGCGACATCAACGAAACCGACGCCGTGGTGCGCGCCCGCGACGGCCAGATCATCGCCATCGGCGGCCTGATGCGCCAGGCCAACATCCACAGCGATTCAGGCCTGCCCGGCGCCCAGGGCACGGTGTGGCGCAAGCTGTTTGGCGGCCAGACGGAGATGCTGACCGAAAAACGCGAACTGGTGATTTTGCTGAAGCCGACGATCATCGACCCTAACGTTGATGATGAGGGCACTGCCGACAGCCTGCAGCGGCTGCTGAACTGGACCGAGGCGCAGGCCGTCGTCGGCAAACCCCCGCGCTGAGCGGGGAACCTTGAAGACCCCCGCGCTGAGCGGGGCGCCGCGCCCGCGCGCATCAATCGTCGTGTTTGCCCTTGCCCTTGCCGTGGCCCTTGTTTTTATCTTTGTCTTTGTTCTTGTGTTTGCCGTGGCCCTGGACGTGTTCGCCGTACCACTGGTCCTGCACAAAATAAACCGGCACCGAACAAGCGCCATAACGGCCGCAGTGTTTGCGCCAGTTCTTTTGATGGCCGGGCGGCACCCACATGTAAACCGGTTGCGGCGGCGCTGGCTGCTGCACCACCACCACCGGCCGCGTGATGACGACGGGCTGCGCCCACACCACCTGCGGCTGCGGGAAGCGGCCGATGTCGATGCGGCCATAAACACCCGGTTGGCTGATCTGCACCGAGACGCCGACGTCGGTGGCTGTTGCAGCACCGCTGAAGGCCAGCGCCAGCGCGGCCAGGGTGCCGTACAGCAGTGAGGAACCTTTTGTGCTCATCTTGTTTCCTTCGTTTGCATGACGACTGCCTGGCCTAACCCGCGCGCCGCTTGCTGGTGTCCAGCGTGATGGCGTTTTCAGCGCTCACCTTCACCGGGTCGCCAACACGCAAGTCGCCACGCTCTGGAACACTGATCGTGCGCTCGGTGCCGTCTTGCATGCGCACCGCCACGTCATAGTGTGTGCTGCTGCCGCGACGGCGCTCGATCTCACGCCCGAGCACCGCGCCGCCTATGGCGCCCACGGCAGTGGCGGCTTTGCGCCCGCTGCCACCGCCCACCTGGTTGCCCAGCACGGCGCCGAGCACACCACCGGCAATCGGGCCGACATAGGAACCCTCGCCGCGCACGTCAACCGGCCGAATGGACAACACGGTGCCGCAATCAGCACAGCTTGCAGCGGCCACCGTCCACGCTGGCCACTGGCGAGCCTCGAGTGCGGGGCTGAGCGCCGTGCTGACGGTTCGGTCGCCCAAGCGCAGCACTGCCGTGACCGGCTGGCGCGCATCAATGAGTGTGTTGCGGGGCAGCGCGAGGGTGCCGGTGTATTCACCCGGCACGCGCGTTTCATTCAGCGTCAGTCGCCGCTGCGGGCCGTTGCGCATGCGCACCGACGCCTGCGCGCCGGGCGTGCCCTTGACGAAAAAGACCAGCTGCGCGCCATCACGCTCGCTGCCGCGCTGCTGCACGTCGAAGCGCTCGATCATGGGCGCGCCGCTGGCCGCTGCAGCGCCTTGTGCAGCAGCACCCAATGGTTGATAGCCACTGACCAGGTTTTCACCCAACGTGGCCGTCGCCACGCGCGCGCCGTCTTGCAAGTTGGCCGTCACGCGCGAGTTGGGGCTGACGCGGTCCGCCGTGCCGATGGTGTACCAGGCGCGGTACCGCCCCGACCCTTCTTCTTCCAGCGGCGCGGTGCGGGCCGCGCCGTCGATGGAAATGCGGCCGCGCAAACCGGGGCTGCCGTAAACCGTAAACACGAGCGACGTGCCCGGCGTGAGTTGCGACACCTGTTCGACATCAACGCCGGTGATGCGCGGCGTGCGCCATTCGGCTTCGGTGCCGCTGCGCAAAGCCTGCGCCTGGGCCTGCAGCGGTGCGGCCACAACCGCTGCGCCGACCAGCAGTGCAGTAACGGCGCTGCGCAAGACCGAGCGGGGAACGGGTCGTGAAGTTGACGGTGAGACCATGGTTTTGCCTTCAAAGTGAGGTTGCCCCAACCTAACGATCGGCGTCATGTTTGGCGCTCTCTTGAAGGCCGCGACCGTGTGTAAGACAAGGCCTACGTCCTTGGCGTGGCCGTGGCGGTAGCCGTGAAACGGCCCTGTTGGCCGCTACAGTGCGGTGCCATGTGCACGCGCTACATCTCACCCGAAACCGGCGACATTGAACGCCACTGGCTCATCGGCAGCCGCACGCCAGCGCGCTGGGTGCGCGAGGTGTTTCCGGGCTATCACGGCGTGTTCATCCGCGCGGCATGCGACAGCGCGGCGCCTGAGCTAGAACGTGAACGTGAACGTGAACTGGTGGTGGGGCCCTGGGGCTTGTTGCCCTGGTTTGCCAAAGAGCGCAAACTGAAATTTCCAACCAGCAACGCACGCAGCGAAGAGCTGGCGCAAAAGGCCAGCTACAAACAGCCCTGGGCACGGGGCCAGCGCTGCATCATCCTGGCGCAGGCGTTTTTTGAACCGAACTGGGAAAGTGGCAAACATGTGCCCTGGCGCTTCACACGCAGCGACGGCGCGCCGTGGGGCTTGGCAGGTTTGTGGAACCGCTGGACCGACCCCGCCACCGGTGAGGTGCTCGACAGCTACACCATGCTGACGCTGAATGCCGATGCCCACCCGCTGATGCGCCGCATGCACAAGCCCGACCCCAAGCGGCCACCTGCGCTGCAGGACAAACGCAGCGTGGTGCCCATTGAGATGGAAGACGTGGACGCGTGGCTGCACGCGCCGCAGGCGCAGGCCGCACAGCTGGTGCGGCTGGCGCCGGTGGAACGGTTTGTGGCCGAGCCGATGCCACGTGAGCCGAGCACCTGAATGGCCCGCGTTCAGCCCTGGAACAACCGGTCCAGCACGCCGGGCTGAAAGTG
>JAYUPP010000400.1:0-2882 GCA_043760045.1 Betaproteobacteria bacterium | reverse complement strand
CCTGCGGCCTGGGCCTTGCGCGTGAGGTCGGTGATGGGGATGCCGGGCAGGCCGTAGATGGTGTCCAGGCCGTTGAGCTTGAGCGCGTCAATCAACAGGTTGAAACCGTCGGTCAATTCACCGAGCGCGGCAACAGGCGGGGTGTTGTGGTGCATGTTCAGGGGTCTCGCGGTGTGGCTGCGCGGCGCGCGGGCCGTCAGCGTCAAGGGGGTTCTGGGGTGCTTGTGAGGCAGGCTTATCATAGAAATTGGCGCCGCAAACCGCTGTTGACCGAGGTCAAGATTCACAATTTGAGTCGCTGCCCAGGGTGTCCGTTTGCATCCCTTTTCACCCTTTTCCACCCCTTTGCGTGACATCGCTTCGCTGCATGACAGCGTTCGACTCCAGCATTTCGACCACTAACTCTTAAATTGACCCGATGATCGCCACTGCGCTTGCGCACCATCCCGAACGCAACGTCATACGCCTGGAACTGAGGCAGAACGTGGTGCTCAGGGAAATGACTGATGAGCAGCGCGTCGCACTGGAACCCCACCTGGTGGTGCTGGACTGCGCCAAAGGCGACGCACTGCTGAACCAGGGCGTGCACGACATGGAGCAGTACTTTGTGCTCGACGGCATTCTGAAGCGCGTGGTGACGAATGCCGAAGCGAAAGAAATGATCCTGCGCTTCGCCGATGAAGGCGACATGGAAACCAGCTATGCCGCATGGCGGCTGAACACGCCCACGCCTTACAGCATCGTGTGCCTGACCAAAGCGCGTGTGGCCAAGCTGCCGATGCCGGCGTGGGTGGCCTTTTTGGACCAGCACCCGCAGTTCAAGGCCACGTTTGAGTACCAGGTGATGCGCCTGATGAGCGAGATCATGGCGCACACCATCACGCTGCATTTGCTGGACGGGCCGGGCCGGGTGCACCGCTTCGAGCGCAAACACCCCGAGCTTGCGGAGCGCATTCCGAAAAAAGAACTGGCGAACTACCTGAACTTATCGGCCGAGACGCTGAGCCGGATGAAACAGCGCGGCAAGATCTGACGCTCAATCCACCGGCCGCTGCGCGGCAAACTCGTCCACCTTCGGCGTCCTGACCGCCGCCAGCGCTTTCGACAGCAGCGGCCACAGCAGCATCACCAGTGCCAGCGTGGTGATGCTGCCCACCAGCGGGTTGGCCCACATGATGGCCAGGTCACCCTGCGACACCAGCATCGCCTGGCGGAATGAGTCTTCGGCCTTGTCGCCCAGCACCAGCGCCAGCACCAGCGGTGCCAGCGGGTAATCGAGCTTTTTGAACACATAGCCGACGACACCAAAACCCAGCATGAACCACACGTCGAGCATGGCGCTGTGCACCGTGTAGGCGCCGATGGCGCAGATGACGATGATGACCGGCGCGATGATGGAAAACGGAATGCGCAAGATGGAGGCAAACAGCGGCACCGTGGTCAGCACCACGATCAGGCCCACCAGGTTGCCGAGGTACATGCTGGCTATCAAGCCCCACACGAACTCTTTTTGCTCAACGAAGAGCAGCGGCCCGGGCTGCAGGCCCCAGATCAGCAAACCGCCCAGCAGCACAGCTGCGGTGGGTGAACCCGGTATGCCGAGTGCCAGCATCGGCAGCAGAGCGCTGGTGCCGGCAGCGTGGGCCGCAGTCTCCGGTGCAATCACACCTTCAATTTCGCCGGTGCCAAATTTCTTGCCGTTGCGCGAAAACTTCTTCGCCAGGCCATAACTCATGAACGAAGCGGGTGTGGCGCCGCCGGGTGTGATACCCATCCAGATGCCCACCAGCGAACTGCGTATCGACGTGGCCCAGTACTGCGGCAGTTCCTTCCAGGTCTGCAGCACCACCTTGGCGTCGATCTTGGCGGACTTGCCCTGGAACTTCAGCCCCTCTTCCATCGACAACAAAATCTCGCCAATGCCGAACAGGCCGATGACGGCGATCAGGAAGTCAAAACCGCGCATCAGCTCGGTCTGGCCGAAGGTCAGGCGCAACTGGCCAGTGACGGTGTCCATGCCCACCGCAGCCAGCGCAAACCCCAGCGCCATGGCAATCAGGATCTTGAACGGCGAGCCCTTGCCCATGCCGACAAAACTGCAGAAGGTCAATAAATAGACGGCGAAAAATTCCGGCGCCCCGAACTTCAGCGCGAACTTGGCCACCATGGGCGCCAAGAAGGTGATCATCACAACGGCCACAAAAGCGCCAATGAACGACGACGTGAAAGCCGCTGTCAGCGCACGGCCGGCGTGGCCCTTCTGTGCCATCGGATAACCGTCAAACGTGGTGGCAACCGACCAAGGCTCACCCGGGATGTTGAACAGGATGGACGTGATGGCGCCACCAAACAGCGCACCCCAGTAAATGCACGACAACATCACGATGGCCGAGGTGGGCGACATCGTGAACGTTAGCGGCAGCAGGATGGCCACGCCGTTGGCGCCACCCAGCCCTGGTAGCACGCCTATCAATACGCCGAGGATGATGCCGATGAACATCAAGCCGATGTTCATCGGTGTCAGCACCACCGCGAAGCCCTGCATCAGTGATTGGAGTTCTTGCATGTGTTGTGCTTGTGCTTGTGCTTGTGCGGTGCAGTGCGGTGCTGTGGGGCTGCCGTTGGGTTGGCTGCGAGAAAGTTCAGCCTAGATTCCGCAGTTGGACGCGCCCGAGTGGGCTGCGATGCGGTGCGCTGGCAAGGCGCGACGACGCTGCGGGCTCATGCCCGCGAGGAGGAGCAACACCGCCAGCGCGCCGTAGCGCGGCTCAATCGGGTGCGTAGCGCTGTCACCCAAGAGGTGAAGTTTGTCGTGGTCAAGAAAGCCAATGGTCATGTGATGTTGCCTGCGGAGGTAAGCGGTCAACTGCCGTTTCTAGGTT
>JAYUPP010000399.1:0-2888 GCA_043760045.1 Betaproteobacteria bacterium | reverse complement strand
TATCGGTCATGTTGGCTTTCGGTTCTCGGGCGTGGCCTCAACGGCGGTTGATGGCGCTTCAGGAATGACCAGCACAGGGAACAGTCCCCGGCTGGCGGTGTGGGTGGATGGCTGCGAAGTGGCCCAGGCCGAAGTCCACACCTCGGGTACGGCGTCAAAGCCCCCTTCGCACCCAGGGTGGCAGCGCAGCAGCCGCCAGCCCGCCAAAGCCGCGCCGCGGGCAGCGCCGTGCTGTTGCATGGCCTGCTGGGCGTAAGCCGAACAACTGGGCTCAAAACGGCAGCTGTTGCCCAGCCAGGGCTTGAACCAATAGCGGTAGCCCGCCACCAGCAGCAGCAGCAAGCGCTGCACAGCAGCGTTCAACATGCCGCCGGCCCAGGCTGCGAGGCGGATTGGCGCCGCAAAAGCGTGACGATCAGGCCCTCAAGTTCGGCCCGCACAGCGCGCTTCAGCGCTTCGGAGTTTGCAGATACAAACTCCTTGACGGCGAAGCCCTGATGCAAGCGCAGCAACCACAGGCCGGCCGGCAGGGCCTGCGCGTGGCATTCAAAAACGCTGCGCATCTGCCGCTTGATCAGCGTGCGTGTGACCGCCCGGCGAGCCTGGCGCTTGGGCACAACGCAGCCCAACCAGCGCGCTGAAATCAAGTTGTCCACAGTTTGTTTGACATGTTCGACAGAAGCTGTGGATAACGCCGTGGAAACTGACAGGCGCGCGGGTTTGGCAGGCACAGCCGGCAACCCCGCCACGTGGTGCACGGCGAAGTGGGCGCTACGCAACCGCGAGCGCGAGGCCAGCAAGCGTTCAAAGTCGGCCTTGTGCACAAGGCGCTGGAGCATGACGAAACGGCGGGCAAAGTTGAACGCGGGTCAGGCCGGGCCGCTGCCAGCGCGTTGAATACCAGCGCCTTGATGGCACGGCAAACAACACACCGCAGCGCCAGGCAGGCAGGCAAGCTGCGAGGCAAGCAGGCCGGGTGGCGCGCGCTCAGTAGCGCCGGGTTCAGACACCCAGGCGCTTGCGGCCTTTGGCGCGGCGGGCGTTCAAAACCGCGCGGCCACCACGGGTCTTCATGCGCACGAGGAAACCGTGCGTGCGTGCGCGGCGAATCTTGGAGGGCTGGTAGGTGCGCTTCATGGCGTGCGTGGGCTCGAGGCCTTGTTGTGGCCTTGAAGGCCGGATCGGGGATGAGTCGCTACCGGGCACAAGCCCAGTGTGTGGGTGAATCCGAACGCGCTGGACAGTTCCAAGTCAAACGAATTCAACCCAACGGGTGGTTTCCAACCCAATGGACATTGCGAACGAGGTTGCAACCCAGCGGGATGTTTCCAACCCACAGCGGTGTGGTTCTGCTGTGGCCCTGAATTTCACATCCAGGCCGGCGCAGCAAATGCGGGTAACCCATGATTACAGCAAAAAACACCTTTGCAGTCAAACACTTGCACCACAAACCGCCACTTCTGGCGGGGCTTGACGCCAACTTCAAAGTTGTGGATAACCTACGTCCGCCGAGCGCAATCGCGCACCCTCTGGCGGCTCCTAAGAAGAAGATGTCCACAATGAGCCTCGTTCAATGAGCGCAGATCTGTGGCAGTTGGGTTGCGAGCGACTTGCAACCGAACTGCCTGCACAGCAATTCAACACCTGGATCCGACCGCTGTCCGCAGCGGCCGTCGTCACCCCTGCGCCAGAAGCAGACGGCGCGGCTGCGCGCGGCACCGTTGTCACCGTGCGGGTGCCCAACCGGTTCAAGCTGGACTGGATTCGAAGCCAGTACGCCACACGCATTGAGGCGCTGCTGTGCGAAATCGCGGGCCACAGCGTGCGGCTCGATTTGATGGTGGCACCCAGCGTGCGCCCGGAAATGTCGTCGCACGGTCAGCCGGCGATGGCCTTGCGGCGTGGTGCGCCCGTAGCAGCAGCCAGCGTAGCTTTGCATGCGCTGGGCTTGCAAGGCGCGCCGGCCGACGATAGCCGCCAGACGCCGAACGACACCTCATCAGCAGCGATGGCGACACTGCTTTCAAACGCGTCGGCGTTGGCAATGGCGGCGGGAGAACACCGTGCTTTCAGCCCCGGCCGTTCACTGGCCCCGGCGGCCAACCCTTACCGCCTGAACGCGGCGCTGACCTTCGACACGCTGGTGGCCGGGCGCGCCAACCAGATGGCCCGCACCGCCGCGCTGCACGTCGCTGGCGCGCCGGGCGCGATGTACAACCCGCTGTTCATCTATGGCGGCGTCGGCCTCGGAAAAACACACCTCGTGCACGCGGTGGGCAATGCACTGCTGAAAGACAACCCGCAGGCGCGGGTGCTGTACCTGCACGCCGAGCAGTTCATATCCGACGTTGTCAAGAACTACCAGCGCAAGACCTTTGATGAGCTGAAGGCCAAGTACCACAGCCTGGACCTGCTGCTCATCGACGACGTGCAGTTTTTCGCCGGCAAAGACCGCACCCAAGACGAGTTCTTCCACGCCTTCGAGGCGCTGCGCGCCAAGCAGGCCCACATCATCATGACCAGCGACACCTATCCCAAGGGCCTGGTCGAGATCGATGAGCGGCTGACGAGCCGCTTCGACGCGGGCCTGACGGTGGCCATTGAGCCACCCGAGCTGGAAATGCGGGTAGCGATCCTGATCAAAAAAGCCGAGTCCGAAGGCCTGGCCCTGCCCGAAGAGGTGGCGTTTTTCGTCGCCAAAAACGTGCGCGCCAATGTGCGCGAGTTGGAAGGCGCCTTGCGCAAGGTCATGGCCTACGCGCGATTCTCACAAAAGGAAGTTGGCATCAGCCTGGCGCGCGAAGCCTTGCGTGACTTGTTGTCCATCCAAAACCGGCAAATTTCAGTCGAAAACATCCAAAAAACCGTCGCCGACTATTACAAAATCA